>JAGHSZ010000041.1 GCA_018065565.1 Candidatus Colivivens caballi | reverse complement strand
CTCGGTCACAATGCTCGCATTGCTCCCTCGTTCCGCACAGCAATCTGCTCGAAACAAATCGCAAAATCGTCAGAAATGAATTTATAGAACCCACCTTAAATCAATATGAAAAAGACAAGAATCTTATCATTCATGGCATCGGCTGTGGCAGTCGTTGCTTTGCTGGCTGGTTGCAGCACAGAAAATGACTTTGAGAACGGCAAGGACGGTCTTGCCAGTCTGGAACTTTCATCAGTAAGCTCGTCAGATATGCTGACAAGGGCTGTCATCGACGGCGAGGAATTCCCTACCGACAAGGGCAATATCGGACTTTTCCTGTATGCCGACGCAGATGCTTCGGAGAAATACGGCGACGGCTATGCGAATGTTCAGTACTCCTACAATTCCACCAAGTCAAAATGGACTGCCAGTCCGTCTATCAAGGTAGGCAGCACTCCGGGTTATCTTTACGGCTATTATCCGTACAATGCGGCCAACACTGACATCAAGGCTATCCCAGTCACTTCGTCTGTCAATGGCGATGACGTGATGTATGCCTCGAAGCAGGAGCACCCCATCACCGATCTGACAGCTGCCAACACCTCCATCAAGATGAATCATGCCCTTGCAAGAGTTGCCATTAAAGTCATCAACAACGGCTATACGGGCGAAGCAAAGCTTTCAAACATCAAGTTTGAAGGTGCAACGATAGCCAGTAGCGGAAGACTCAATGCCACCGACGGAAGCATCACGGCATCGAAAGCAGACGATGTAGCACTCTCTGTACTGGCAGCAGAACAGACGATTGCCACAGGAGACGGCTCGACCTACGAGTGCCTGCTTGTCCCGTCGGAAGTAAGCAGCAACAGGCAAACCGTTACCCTCTCCCTCACTATTGACAGCAAAGACAAGACTCTCACGCTGTCAGGCAACAATGGCGTAATCTTCAAGCCGGGCGTGAAATCCACAGTCACCATCACCCTCAGCAACACAGGCATCGCCTTGAAGTCCGTCAGCATCAACGACTGGCAGACGGTCGAGGTCGGAGAGGTCAAGGTCGGAGGTCACAAGGTGACAATACAGACAGCCGATGGAATAGATCCTAACGATATTCTTGCCAAGGCTTATGTTGACGGCAACAGTGTCGTTATCAGGGCAAGTTCTTTCCAAGGCGCAAAACTTGTATGTAATGTGGGAGACAATGCGAAATGCGAGAGAACAATCACAAACGACAAGTTTACATTCACAATCAGTGAAATAAGTTCAGATATAGAAGCCGTATTGGGTTATGCTACGATTGTCACGCTTACAGTAACTTCCAATTCAAACGGTAAGGTGTGGATTGGAGAGGATAAGGGCATGACAAGCGGACAGTTTGAAGCTGGCCAGCAGGTTGTCATACACGCCGCTCCGAATAACGAATTCATATTCCTCGGGTGGAATGACAATAACAAGGAAACTGACAGAACGATTACTGTCGGTATGACCGATGACGCGTATTTTGCAAATTTCATCCCTACTGGTGCGCTTCCGAGCTTGTTTACAGTCGATTCCAATGGCAAGCAGGTTTGCTTCTCAAAGGGCAACCTGCAGTTCCACACCACCGAAAAGATATGGCAGTTTGCCGAGAATCAGTACGATATCATCGACACATCTCTTATATTTGACTACGCCGAGAATTCCAACAAATGGATTGAACTGTTCGGTTGGGGAACTTCTGGCTACAATCATGGAGCAACATGCTATCAGCCATGGAGCCGCAACGAGAACGGCTATCCTGAACCAGAAAAGTATTACGCTTATGGCTATCAGGATAAAAATCTGTATGACGGCGGTAAAAATCTGTATGATGACAGCGGCAAGGCAGATTGGGGCTATAACCCTATCAGCAATGGCGGAAACATTGAAAACTTGGGCTGGAGAACCCTTTCACAGAGCCAGTGGGATTATTTGTTCAATGGGCGCACCGATGCCAGCCTTAAATGGGGATTGGCTACGGTGGAAGGAGTCCACGGTATGATTCTTCTGCCAGATGAATTTACAGACCCAAAAACCAACCAGAGTACATATTGCACAGATGGTAGTTTTGTTTCAGGAAATCCAAATAAAAATTGGAACACGAATTCATATTCTGGAACTAATTGGCAGGCAATGCAGAACGCGGGAGCGGTCTTACTACCATGTGCCGGCGAACGCACCGCAGCCGGTAGTATTAATCCAGGATCAGGCTGTTATTGGTCAAGTAGTACTTACGTGCCTCAGGGCACTTCTTCTTCGCAACAGAACATGTCTTGCAATATTAGTTTCTGGGACCTCCGGGTACAAACAGGGGAAACTTCTAGACAATATAAGGATTATGGTAACTCTGTCCGTCTCGTCATAGATGTGAAATAACGACGCTTTTCCAAGCGAACATATCAAAGGCACGTCAGCAGGTGGCGTGCCTTTTTTGCGTCTATACACATCTGCCCGGATATGAATGCGGAAATATGTGTGGGAATCCATTCCGATAAGATGTGTGAGGTAGTGCCATATATCACATGACTTATTCAACCCAAATCGGTCATTAGGCTGTTACGCGCTGACAAGCCTTCTTTTCGTCATCTGTAATGTCGCTTCTCGGTTACAATGGAACCCCATTGCGCCCTC
>JAGHSZ010000055.1 GCA_018065565.1 Candidatus Colivivens caballi | reverse complement strand
AAGGCTTTCAGAGCTTCGCTTAGGGGCATTGTCGATGAAAAGTTCTTCCTATACAGACTTGCTATGATTTATGCTTACCCCCACTAAATTTCCACTGAGCCATAAAAAATACTAACAAAACGTGGGTCTCCTTTTGGAGATCCCCTAACCCTTAATAAAACAAACAAGCCGCTGACTATCAGCGGCTATATGTGGTACCTCCAGGATTCGAACCGGGGACACACGGATTTTCAGTCCGATGCTCTACCTACTGAGCTAAGGCACCATTGTTCTCAATTGCGGGTGCAAAGGTACGAAAAGTTTTTGGATTAACAAAGTGTTTTGTGAACTTTTTTGCTTTTTAGGGGATAAATTTGTCGAGTGCAAGGGCGATTCCGTCGTCATCGACACTTGTGGTTACATATTTTGCTGCTGTTTTGACTTCGTCGCGGGCATTGCCCATGGCTATGCCGAGGCCTGCGTGACGGAGCATCTGCATGTCGTTGCCTCCGTCGCCGAATGCGATGGTCTGGTCGAGTGGTATGCCGTAGTGGTGGATGATGGTGTCGATGCCTCGTGCCTTGTTGTTGCCGCTGCGTATGACATCGGCAAAGTAGGGGTGCCAGCGTTGTGCCGTGCAGCCTTTGAACACATCTGCCATGAGCTGGGGCTCTTGTTCGGGGGTGAAGAATGCGACCATCTGCATCACATCCATGTTGAGACAGGTCTCGATGGGGAGTTGCTGTGGAGCGCGTATGTTGAGCAGTTGGAGGATGTGGAGCGCTTCGGGGGAGGAGCCGGTGATGAATGTGGTCTCGTCGGTGGCGAAGGCTACGGGGAAGGGGTTGGTGTGGTAGTAGTCGATGAGGCGGCGCAGGTCGCCGTAGAGTATTGGGTCGTGGCGTATGATGGTGCCGTCGCCTGTGTGGATGCTGGCTCCGTTGACAGTCATGATGCCGTCGTATTCGAGTTCACCGAGGTTGTCAACGAACGGAAGTGGACGGCCTGTGGCAATGAACACCTTGACGCCTTGACGGCGGATGCGACGGATGGCATCAACTGCTGTCTGTGGCACTTGATGGGTCTTGAATGAGACGAGTGTTCCGTCGATGTCGAGGAAAACGGCTTTGTAGTTCATTGGTCTGGGTGACTGTGTGGGGCTTTGTTTGTGGTGGCGGCACTGTGTGTGTCGTGGGTTTCGTGCCGGTGTACTTATTGGTGCATCAGGTAGTTCTTGAAGTCGGCGAAATGCTTGGTCATTGGCACGCTCTTCTTTTCGCCTTGCATGAATGCTTGCAGTTTGGCTGGTATTTCGATGTCGGATGAGAGTATGCCGTCAACGGTCTGCTTAAACTTGGCAGGATGGGCTGTCTCGAGGAATACTCCGACTTCGCCAGGGAGGAGTCGCTCGCTGAGGGCTCGGTAGCCGCATGCTCCGTGTGGGTCGCACACATATCCTGTCTGCTGATAGACTTGGCGCATGGTGTCGGCTATCTGCTGGTCGGTGTATGTGGCTCCGGTGATGTCGTTGCGGATGGCATTCCAGTCTTGATTGTATAATGTGTAGATGCGGGCAAAGTTGCTTGGGTCGCCCACATCCATGGCGTTGGCGATGGTCTGCACTGATGGGCGTGGACGGTACTGACCTGTCTGGAGATATTCGTAGAACACGCTGTTGGCGTTGTTGGCTGCTATGAAGCGCTTGACTGGGAGTCCCATCCGCTTGGCGAAGAGTCCGGCGCAGATGTTGCCGAAGTTGCCCGAAGGGGTGCATATGACGAGTTCTGGGAACAGGGCTGATGGTGCCGTGGTCATCCATTGTTTTTTGAGGCGGGCGTATGCGTTGAAGTAGTAGAATGCCTGTGGGAGGAAGCGTGCTACATTGATGGAGTTGGCAGATGTGAGGCGCATGTGGCTGTTGAGTTCTTCGTCCATGAATGCGGCCTTGACGAGTGCCTGGCAGTCGTCGAACACTCCATCGACCTCGACAGCTGTGATGTTTTTGCCGAGTGTGGTGAACTGGCATTCTTGTATTGGGCTGACTTTACCTTTTGGATAGAGCACATAGACATGGATGCCGTCAACTCCGAGGAATCCGTTGGCTACGGCGCTGCCGGTGTCGCCTGATGTGGCAACGAGGACATTGACCTGGCCTTTGGCTGATGGTGCGTCGCTGGCTGCTGACTGCTTGGCGAGGTAATAGCGCAGGAGGCGTGCCATGAAGCGTGCTCCTACATCCTTGAACGCGAGTGTGGGTCCGTGGAAGAGTTCGAGCGAGTAGATGTTGTCGGTGACGGGTGCCACTGGGCAGTCGAACGACAGGGTGTCGTAAACGATGTCCTGAAGTGCGTCGAGGTCAACATCGTCGCCGAAGAATGCGCTTGCCACATTGTAGGCTATGTCCTGGAATGACATGTCCTGTATGTTGTCGAAGAATGCTTTTGGCAGTGTGTTGATGTGGTCGGGCATATAGAGGCCTTTGTCCTCTGCGAGTCCTTTTACTACTGCTTTTTGAAGGTCGGCGATGGGTGCTTTGCCGTTAGTGCTGTAATATTGCATGGTGTTGGGTGGGGATTAGTGTGGGTGAATGGGGATTAGAGAGCCATCAGGGTGTGCATGAACTGGTCGCCATGCAGATGGCCGTAGATGCCGTTCTGGCAACTGTCTTCGTCGAATGTCTGGACTGTATCGGGGGCGATGTGCTTGTTCCAGATGAGGAACGGCACAGGTTCTGCTACATGGGTGCGGAGTTCGACCGGTGTAGGGTGGTCGGGCAGGATGGCGATTGTGATGTCGTCGTCTTTCATTGCTTCGTAGATTGGACCGATGAGACGGCTGTCGAGGTATTCGATGGTCTTGACTTTGAGGTCGATGTCGCCGTCGTGGCCTGCTTCGTCGCTGGCTTCGACATGGAGGAACACGAAGTCGTCGCCGCTGCGCAGTGCTTCGATGGCGGCTTGTGCCTTGCCCTCGTAGTTGGTGTCGGACAGTCCGGTGGCTCCTTCTACATCAATGCAGCGCAGACCTGCATAGTGGCCGATGCCACGGATGAGATCGACGGCAGTGATGACTGAACCCTGGCGTATCTGATCATGATAAGTGGTGGTGAGGGGTGTCATCGATGGTCGGTAACCAGGACTCCATGGCCAGATCGACAGTCCTTCGGGCAGAATCTGCTGTGAACGGAGGATAAGGTCGGTGAGTAGGGCATCGTCGGGGAGCAATGGGCGCCACGGTTCGTCGGGATGGTCGTGTGGCGGATTGCAGGTGATGTTCTTGTTGCCGCCTTTGATGACAAGGAGGTGGCGGTATTGTATGCCGGGAATGAACTTTACGCGGTCGTTGCCGAGTTCACGGTCGAGCTGTTGTATGAGGCGTGTGCCCTGTTCGGTGGTGAGGTGGTTGCCGTGGTGGTTCTTGATTTTGCCGTCGGCAATGGCGATGATGTTGCAGCGGATGGCCATGTCGCCTGGCTGCATTTCGTAACCGATGCTGGCTGCTTCGAGTGGACCGCGGCCTTCATAGACTTTGTCGAGGTCGTAACCGAGGATGGCGGTGTTGGCTACCTCGCTGCCTGGTGCATAGCCCTGTGGCACTGTGGTGAGTGTGCCGCAGCGACCGCTTTTGGCGAGGAGGTCCATATATGGGGTTGAGGCGTACTGGAGTGGCGTGAGGTTGTGCAATGATGGAACCTTGTGGTCTGCCATACCGTCGCCGAGTATGATGATGTGCTTCATTGTCGTTGTGGGTGTTGGGAGGGGGGAGTGGTTAGATGTTGGCGATGCTCATGATGTCGGCGAAGACACCAGCGGCAGTGACGCTTGCTCCTGCTCCGTAGCCCTGAATGAGCATTGGGTAGTCGTGGTAGCGCTCAGTGGTGAGCAACACGATGTTGTTGGATCCTTCCAGTCCATAGAATGGATGGCGCTGATCGACTTCCTGCAACGAGACGCTGCCGTGGCCGTTTTCGAGTCGGGCTACGAAACGCCAGCGCTTGTTCTGCTGCTCGAGTACTTTGCGGCGTGCCTCAAAGTCGGCATCGAGTGATGGCAGGTTCTTCCAGAAGTCGTCGATGCTGCCGCTGAAAAATTCGTCGGGTACGAAGAGGTGTGCTTCGACATCTTCCTGGTTGAGTTTGTAACCAGCTTCGCGACTGAGGATGACGAGTTTGCGCATGACATCTTTTCCGCTGAGGTCGATGCGTGGGTCGGGCTCTGAATAGCCTTCTTCTTTTGCCATGCGGACAGTCTGTGAGAATGGTATGTCGGCACTGATGGTGTTGAAGATGAAGTTGAGGGTGCCCGAGAGCACTGCTTCAATTTTGAGAATGTTGTCGCCGCTGTTTTTGAGGTCGTTGATGGTGTTGATGACAGGCAGTCCTGCTCCGACATTGGTCTCGAAGAGGAACTTCACGCTGCGTCGGCGTGCTGTGTCTTTGAGCAGTCGGTAGTTCTCGTAATTGCTTGATGCTGCGACCTTATTGGCGGCAACGACAGAGATGCTGTGCTCGAAGAAGTCGTGATAGAGGTTTGCCACATCGGCACTGGCGGTACAGTCAACGAAGACTGAGTTGAAGATGTTCATGCCGATGACTTCGTCCTTGAGATGGCTGAGGTTGCTTGGCTGGCTCTGGTCGAGCAGCTGGCGATAGTTGCTGAGGTCGATGCCTTCGCGGTCGAACACTGCTTTCTTGCTGCTGGCAATGCCGACGACATTGAGTTTCAGTCCGCGTTCCCTCATGAGCTTTTCGCGTTGGGTGGCAATTTGTTCGATGAGACTGCCGCCGACGGTGCCAATGCCGCAGATGAAGAGGTTGAGCACTTGGTATTCAGAGAGGAAGAAACTGTCGTGGATTACATTGAGCGACTTGCGCAGATATTTGCTTTCGACCACGAACGAGATGTTGGTCTCGCTGGCGCCTTGTGCACATGCAATGACGCTGATGCCGTTGCGGCCGAGTGTGCCGAAGAGCTTGCCGGCGATGCCTGGTGTATGTTTCATGTTTTCGCCTACTACTGCAATGGTGGCGAGGTTTTTCTCGACCTTCATGCGGTACATGGCGCCCATGTTGATTTCTTTTTCAAATTCGAGGTTGAGCACTTCACAGGCTGTGTCGGCGTCTTCGTTGCGCACGCCGATTGATGTGGAGTTCTCTGATGAAGCCTGGCTGACGAGGAACACACTGATCTTGTTTTCGGCAAGTGCTGTGAAGATGCGTCGGTTGACACCGATGACGCCGACCATGGAGAGACCGGCAACGGTGATGAGGCTTGTGTCGTTGATAGAACTGATACCCTTGATGGCGCGTCCGTTGTCATCGACAGTCTCGTTTTCGATGATGGTGCCGGCAGCTTCTGGGTGGAATGTGTTCTTTATGTATATAGGTATGTTCTTGATGCATACAGGATAGATGGTAGGTGGATACACCACTTTTGCTCCGAAGTTGCAGAGCTCCATTGCCTCGACATAGCTGAGGCGGTCGATGGTGTAGGCAGTGTTGATGACGCGTGGGTCGGCTGTCATGAATCCATCGACATCGGTCCATATTTCGAGTGCCTGTGCGTTGAGTGCTGCTGCGATGATGCTGGCAGTGTAGTCGGAACCGCCGCGTCCGAGGTTGGTGACTTCGCCGGTCTGTGCGTCGGTTGAGATGAATCCTGGCACCACGCACACTTGGAAGTCGTCGCTGAATGTCTTTGTGACAAGCTGGTTGGTGAGTTCGGTGGACAGCAGGTTGGCATCGTGCTTGTGCTCGGTCTTGATGAATTCGAGCGAGTTTTTAAGTTTTGCGCCGTCGATGATGGCGGCCACTATGTGTGACGAGATGCGCTCGCCGTAACTCACGATGGCGTTGCGGGTCTTTTCTGACAGGTCGCGGATGAGATACACACCCTGGTAGATGCTCTTCAGGTCATCGAGCATTGAGTCCACCTGCTTGAGCAGACTGATTTTTGTGGCCTTGTCCTTGATGACCGATTCGATCATTTCGTGGTGGCGAAGCACCATTTCGTAGTATGAGTCAAGATATTTGGCATTGCCCTCGACTGCCAGACCAGATGTCTGCAAGAGTTTGTCGGTGATGCCGCCGAGTGCGCTGACCACTACCACTACTGGCTCGTTCTGAGCTTCTACGATGTTCTTTACATTAAGGATACTTGAAGGGGAACCTACGGATGTTCCACCAAATTTCAGTACTTTCATTTGTTTTTTGTTTGTTTGAGACTGTTTGATTTTTGCCTCCTTTCTCCGGTCATACAACGACTGCAATTGGGGAGGCACATATTTTCGTGCAAAGTTACAAAAAAATACTCAAACATATGTGCTTATGTGGCAAAGTTGTGCTTTTTCAGTGTTTATGTATGCAATTAATCAATGAATATTGATTTATGATGACAAAAAGTAAGGTGAGAGGGGCATATGTAGCTTGTACGGGAAAACACCCGGCTGGCATTGGGATGGTTCCCTCACCAGTCGGGTGATTCTTATAACGGGAAATTTATCGATTTCCTGTTGTTTGATGGTTACCAGGCACCATTATCGTAGTCTGAACCATATAACTCTACGGTTTTTTCTTCATCAACTCCATTACTGTTAAT
>JAGHSZ010000142.1 GCA_018065565.1 Candidatus Colivivens caballi | reverse complement strand
CAGTTACAATGGAACCCCATTGCGCCCTCAAATCGACAATACATCTGTTCAAAAATATAGTCTATTATCATTATAACGCTAATGAACGATTTGGGATTATTATAACAAAAAAGCAGTATAGCGGTGCAAGTTCAGGTGCATTTATGACAATTTCTGCATAAGATTGCGCTGAATTGCAGAATAATTCGTACCTTTGTAGCGTAATATGGACAATTGTTGCCCATGTATCACTGTGCACTAACAAAATCAAAAAGCATAAACGACAATGAAAGACTTAGCATTCGGAAAACTCAATTACATTCTCCTCATTGCAGGAGTTGTAATCGTCATCCTCGGATTCATACTCATGTCGGGCGACCCGACAACAGAAGAAGCCTTCAACCCCGACATTTTCAGCGACCAGCGCATCAAGGTAGCACCGATGGTGTCGCTCGCCGGTTTCCTTGTTGTCATCGTTGCCATCCTCGTAAAGCCATGCAACAAGAACAAGGCAATTGAAACCAAGGTTGAAGAACTGGCAGAAGAGACACAGGCAGAGAAATAAACATCAATAATAATCCGAAACAACAGAATAACAGATGGATTGGTTACAAGCACTCATAATGGGCATATTCCAGGGACTCACTGAATACCTGCCAGTCAGCAGCAGCGGCCACCTTGCCATAGCAGGCGAGTTGCTCGGCATCAGCGACCCCGAACAGATCATGCCATTCACCATCGCTGTCCATGTGGCAACAGTACTCAGCACCCTCGTCATCCTGTGGAGAGAAATCGTATGGGTTTTCATCGGTGCCTTCCGCAACAACAAGACTCACAGCAACCCTTACGGTCTGCGATGCCTCAACGACGAGCAGAACTACCTGCTGTGCATCATCATTTCCATGATTCCTGTGGGCATCGTTGGTCTGTCACCACTCAAAGACATGGTTGAAGGCGCTTTCAGCAGTCTGATTGCTGTAGGCATCTGTCTGCTTGTCACAGCCGTTCTTCTCTCATTCTCATATTTTTCACGACCACGCGAGCGCGAGCACATCGGTCTGATTGATGCGTTCATCATCGGCATCGCACAGGCCATCGCAGTGTTGCCAGGCCTCTCACGCTCAGGCAGCACCATCGGCACCGGTCTCCTTCTCGGCGACAAGAAAGAGAAGCTCGCCCAGTTCTCGTTCCTCATGGTCATCCCGCCAATCCTCGGCGAGGCACTTCTCTCATGTAAGGACATAATGGAAGTCGGAGTAGAGGAAGCCATGTCGGGCATCTCCACAAGTGCCCTCATCATCGGTTTCATTGCAGCATTCGCCACAGGATGCCTCGCATGCAAATGGATGATTGACCTTGTGAAGAAAGGCAAGATGATTTGGTTTGCAGCCTATTGCGCCGTTGTCGGCATTGCTGTCATCATCTGGCAATTAGTATAAGCGGGGGTCCATAAAGAGAAGCACGAAAGCACAATGGAGTTTAATCCGCTGGCGGGTGAAATACTCGCATTCAACAAGCCATACCGATGGAGCAGTTTCGAACTGGTTGCCAAAGTCCGTGGCAAACTGCGTAAGCGCCTTGGAGTGAAGAAACTCAAAGTGGGACACGCAGGCACACTCGACCCCCTTGCCACCGGAGTGCTCATCATCTGCACAGGCAAGGCCACCAAGCAGGTTGAAGAACTGCAAAGCCACACAAAAGAATATGTAGCCACACTGCGCCTCGGAGCCACCACCCCATCGTTCGACCTCGAGACCGAAGAGGATGCAACCTACCCCACCGACCACATCACCCGCGAACTCATCGACACCACGCTGCCACAGTTCAAGGGACAAATCATGCAGGTGCCACCCGTCTTTTCAGCAGTCAAGATCGACGGCAAGCGGGCATACGACCTTGCACGCAAAGGCAAGGAGGTGGAACTCAAAGCCAAGCCACTCGTCATCGACGACATCGAACTGATGAGCTGCGACCTCGACAACCATCAGATAATGATCCGAGTGGTGTGCAGCAAAGGCACATACATCCGTGCCCTGGCACGCGACATCGGGCAGGCTCTCGGCAGCGGGGCATATCTCACCGACCTGTGCCGCACACGCATCGGCGACTATCATCTCGCTCAGTGCAAGGACATACTGCAATTCGACGAATGGCTCGACCAGCAGCAGATTGTAATGCCACAGGAAACCGACCAGCACTGACCATCCACCACCGCCAAAGGTCCAGAACCATTGAAGGCAAATACCCCAGACTACGAAATCACACAAGTGCAGCAAGCAGCAGACTTGCCACACTTGCATCATTAATAGAACACACCCTAAATTCTTCAAGATGAAACTATCACAATTCAAGTTTAAGTTACCAGAAGAGAAAATTGCACTTTATCCACCACAGAACCGCGACGAAGCGCGACTGATGGTACTCAACCGCCAGACCGGAGACATCGAGCACTGTCTGTTCAAGGACATCATCAACTACTTCGACGATGGCGACGCATTCATCTTCAACGACACAAAGGTGTTCCCTGCACGCCTCTACGGCAACAAGGAACGCACCGGAGCAAAGATTGAAGTGTTCCTTCTCCGTGAACTCAACGAACAGATGCGCCTGTGGGATGTACTCGTTGACCCTGCACGCAAAATCCGTATCGGCAACAAACTCTATTTCGGAGAAGACAACTCAATGGTGGCAGAAGTCATCGACAACACCACATCGCGCGGCCGTACACTCCGTTTCCTCTACGATGGTCCTCACGAAGAATTCAAGCAGTCGCTCTATGCACTGGGTGAGGCACCTATCGCCGACGATGTGCGCAATCTTCGCCCAGCCATCCCCGAGGACATGGAAACCTTCCAGACCATCTTTGCAAAGTACGAAGGTGCCACCACAGCCCCATCCACTGGTCTGCACTTCTCACGCGAACTGTTGAAGCGCATGGAAATCAAGGGAATCAACCAGGCATTCATCACCATGCACGCCGGCCTCGGCAACTTCAAGAGTATCGATGTGGAAGACCTCACCAAGCACAAGACCGACAGCGAACAGATATTTGTCAACAAAGAAGCATGCGACATCGTCAACACCGCCAAGGAAGGTGGTCACCGCGTGTGTGCTGTGGGCAACACCGTGATGCGCACCATCGAGACAGTCGTTGGCCCTAACGGATTTATGAAGGAATTTGAAGGCTGGACCAACAAGTTCATCTTCCCTCCTTACAACTTCACAGTTGCCGATGCCTTCGTTGCCAACTTCCAGATGCCTCTGTCAGTAATGCTGATGATGCAGTGTGCATTCGGTGGTTACGAACAGGTGCTCAAAGCCTACGAGGAGGCTCTCAACGGTGAATATAAGTTCGGCAGCTACGGCGACGCACTGCTGATAATATAGCATATAGTTTAACCTTCTGTATCTTTTAAGGTGGGTTCTATAAATTCATTTCTGACGATTTTGCGATTTGTTTCGAGCAGATTGCTGTGCGGGACAGAGCCTTCAGCCACAAAACATGGAGTGTT
>JAGHSZ010000048.1 GCA_018065565.1 Candidatus Colivivens caballi | reverse complement strand
GCCATGAACGACTTTGGGAGTCTGTTCCATCCGAATCCGTTATTCATATCATCGAATATACGCTCCTTGCCGCCACGCAGGTTGTAGAATTCAACAATATCCCTTGCCGATGAATCATAGTCATTGGTCAGGATACAGCGGTAGGTGTATTCGCCTTCCCATAGGTCAAGTTCTCCATTTGTATGCCTTTGTCTCTGGATGACAAGGCGATAGCACTTGCCTTCCCATTTCTCCACAAGAATGGAGTTGAGCTCAAACAGAATGCCGTTTATCTCTTCCGTCTTCCATCCCCTCAGCGCAAAGATGTCGTTGTAGAGCGAACTGCATCGGTTGGCTCGGATGTAGAAGTGCCTGCAATGCTTCTCTATCTCACTGACGATTTCCTTTGAGCAGGAACCGCAGTCGGCCCTGAAGCGGTTCACACTCAGTCACATTTCTGTTACAGACTTTAACCATGAAGACGATATGATATTCACTGCTGGCAAGAATTCTGTCAAGTTTGCCGGCGAAATTCTTCCAATAGGTTTTGAATTTGGTGGCAGACATCTTCGTTACTTTTTCGAAGCAAAAGCTAATCTGATAGGTTCAGGTGTTATGCTTATTGGAATCAAAGGAATGTTCTGATTGGGATTGTCGCTATTGCCTTGTTGGCAGCCCCTCCCTATTTGTTTTTGAGGTTTCGTTCTGCGTCCATGCGTAAGAAGATGAAAAGGAGCAGAGTGAAGCCCCAGAGTGATGAACCTCCGTAACTAAAAAATGGCAGCGGAATGCCGATTACTGGTGTAAGTCCTAACACCATTCCCACATTGACAAACAGGTGGAAGATGAAAATGCTGACGAGGCTGTAACCATAGACTCGTCCGAGTGTGTCGGGCTGTCGCTCTGCAAGCACTATGAGGCGCCATATGAAGGCTAAATAGAACAGCAGTACTCCTGCTGAACCAATAAAGCCCTCCTCTTCGCCTACGGTGCAGAAGATGAAGTCGGTGTCCTGCTCTGGCACATAGCGCAGTTTGGTCTGTGTGCCTTTCAGAAAGCCTTTACCTGCAAATCCTCCTGACCCGATTGCAATCTTTGCCTGGTTGACATTGTAACCCGCACCGCGAATGTCCTCTTTCTTGCCAAGAAGCACCTCGATGCGGACGCGCTGGTGGTCGCGCAGGATGTTGTTGAACACATAGTCGCATGCAAAGAATGTGATGGTGGAAGAGAGCGCAAACAGCATTATGAGAATGTGGCGCGGATGGCGCTCATAAAGGTACTGTGAGGCACAGTAGCACATGAGACCGATGTTGACAATGATCTGCACGATGCACACATTGAACGGTATGACATATGCCGAGAACAGGTATGCAAGCAGATTGATGGCTATGCCGATGACGATGGTGTGAACGACATACGGGCATTTGCGCTGATAGCGCAGCATGAGTATGGCGGTGAAGATGTAGGCGAGCCACAGAACGGTGAATTCGCCCACTGACACTGGCATGTCGGTTATGAGGTCGGCTTCGTACTTGATGCCGACGACGAAATAGACGACGAAGGCAAAGCCTGCAAACAGCACATTGCCCGTCATCCCTTCACGGTAGAGTACAAGGAAGAAGGCAAGATAGACGAGTGCCGTACCGGTCTCTTTCTGTGCGATGATGAGCACCATTGGCAGCAGAATCATGGCTACAACCTTGCTGAATTCCTTCATGTTGGACAGAGTGAATCCGTAGCGGTCCATGTATTTGCCGATGGCGAGTGCTACGGAGAACTTTGCAAACTCGGCTGGCTGCAACTTGACTGGACCTAATGGAATCCATGAGCGTGAGCCTTTTGTGTCGGGGGCAATGAAGATGGTGAGTACCAGAAGCATCATCATCACCACATAGATGAATGTGGATGCGTTGTAGTAGAATCGTTTTTCAATCATCAGCAGGGCACCTGCGAGCAGCATTGATGTGCCTACCCATACCAGCTGCTTGCCTGAGTTGCTTTCGAATCCGAAAACATTTGGGTTGCTCACATCGTAGGAAGCACCACACACCGAGAACCATCCCCATATGATGAGAATGACATAGAGCCCGATGGTAATCCAGTCGAGCGATGAGAATATGCCTTTGTTTGACTGATAGTTCTGGTACATTGAGTTGTGGTATATTTTGTCTTCGGATTGAGTGATTGTGTGTCCCCCTGATGGCTAATTGATGGACCTTGCCTGTATGTTGGCTGCACGGACGCGGCTGTCGGGCGAGAGTTCGCCACGTATGTACTGTTCCATGATGAGTGCTCCGATTGGAACACCGAATGCAGCACCGAAACCTCCGTTCTCAACATAGACTGCGACTGCAATCTGTGGGTTGTTCCGTGGTGCAAATCCCATGAATGCGGAGTGGTCGTGACCGCGGTTCTGCGCCGTACCGGTCTTGCCACAGACTTCGTACCACGGGTTCTTTGCTCCGGAGCATGTTCCGCTGAGCACAGCACTGCGCATGCCTCCTACGATGTATTCGTAGTATGCAGGATCAACCTTGGTGTGGTGCACTGCTTTCAGACTGTCGGCAATGGTTCCGCCCTTGATGGACTTGACGATGTGAGGCGTGATGTAGTGTCCGCGGTTGGCAATGGTTGCTCCCTGATTGGCAATTTGCAACGGTGTCAGTGTCACCTCGCCCTGACCGATGGAGATGCTGATGACTGTCAGTGCATTCCAGCGTTTCAGGTGCTTGTCGTAGTAGTCGGCATTTGGTATCATGCCTCGTGCTTCGCCTGGGAGGTCAACTCCGAGTCGGTAGCCAAATCCCATCGACACCATATAGTCTTTCCATGTGGTCATGGCCTCTTGTGTGGTGGCATAGCGTGAACGGTTGTTGAACATGTGATAGAGTCCCCAGCAGAAGTATCCGTTGCACGATGTGGCAATGGCTGGTTGCATTGTAATTGGTGAGGGGTGCGAGTGGCAGCCCACTTTGAGGTTGCGATAGCGGAAACCGCCTGTGCATGGGAATGGTGTGCCAGGGGTGACGATGTGTTCCTGGAGGAATGTGAGTGCTTGCCCTGGCTTGAATGTGGAGCCAGGAGGGTAGGTGCCTGAGATGGCACGGTTGAGCATCGGGCGGCTTGGGTTCTTCACCATCTGCATGATGTGCTTGCCGCGGTCCTTGCCGACGAGATCCTTCGGGCTGTAAGTTGGTGCTGACACCATGCAGAGAATCTCGCCAGTGCTTGGTTCGATGGCAACGATGCTGCCTCGCTTGCCTTGCATCAGCCGTTCGCCCAGTGCCTGCAACTCGATGTCGATGCTGAGTGTGATGTCCTTACCTGGATGTGGTAGCGAGTCGAGTTCGCCGTTCTGGTAGCGTCCCTGAATCTTGCCGCGGGCATCGCGCAGAAGTACTTCCACGCCCTTTGTTCCTCGCAGTTCTTTCTCGTATGAGCGTTCGACGCCTTGTTTGCCGATGAAGTCGCCGGCATTGTAGTAGTCGTCCTTCTCAATGTCGAACTGTGACACCTCGGCCACATCGCCGAGTATGTGTGCTGCGTTGGGGTATTTGTATTGACGCACATTTCGCTCACGGACATAGAAACCCTTGAAACGGAAGAGTTTCTCTTGCAGTACAGAATAGTCGGATGCTGAAATCTGCGGTATGAAGAGTTGCTGTGAATAGGATGAATATGCTGGGTTCTTCCTTGTGTCCTTGATTTCCTCCATGCGAAGGTCGAACTGTTCGCGGGTCATGTTGAGTGCCTTGCACAGTTCGAGTGTGTCGATGTCCTTGGCTTCGCGTGTGATGACCATCACATCGTAGGCGGGTTCGTTGTAAACGAGCAGTTTGCCGTTTCGGTCATAGATGGCACCTCGCGACGGGAAGAGCACCTTGTTGTAGATGGCATTGTGCTTTGCCTTGTCCTCGTACTCGTTTGAACCGAGTTGAAGGTATGCCAGACGAAAGATGTAGCCGACAACGACGACGAGCGCGATGCTGGCAATGACGAACTTACGGTTTTCGAGATTTACATCTTTCATTGATGAAGTGGCTGAAATGGAATGGTGAATTGGCTTGGGACGGTGTCTGTGGGTGCTGTGGCGGCAGTGCGCCTGAATGTGTGGTGGCTACTGACCAGATATGACCTCCGTGTCCTCTTTCTTGTTGTGGATGATGAACTCGATGCAGACCACGAACAACGATGCCAGTAGTGTGCCTCCGATGATGGCTCCGAGCGTGAGCCAGAAGTCTGCCATAGTGAATGCTTGCAGCATGTAGAACGCAAAGTGAATGACACCCATGCAGGAGAGTATGTAGCAGATGTACTTTTGCAGGGTGAGAGTCTGTATGGTAGGCTTGAAAAGTTCGTTGACATCGCGTGGCATATAGAGTTTCAGCAGATAGGGCTGAACCATGGCGAGCAGTGTGCAACTGGCTGCTCCGACTCCTGCTGTGTTGGAGAAGAGGTCGAAGATGATGCCGGTGGCGAAGCCCCACAGGAGTGATGTGGTGCGTGAGGTGCTTGTGTCAAAGCATATCATCATGTAGCCTATGAGCAGTGGGGTGGCATATCCGAAGAGGTGCAGGTGGTTGAGTATGACCAGCTGCACGATGAGAAGGGTTGCCATGCGGGCTATGCGTAGAAGTGTTGTGTATCCCATTGTTGATGTGTTGCTTTGGTGAGAAGTTGGTGCGTGTCAGAGCAGGTCGGCATTTCCGTCGTCTTCAAGGAGCGAGTCTGCCTGTTGCTCGATGAGTCTGCGTTCGGCATGGAAATAGTTGGTGATGACACTGACATTCTGCAATGTGTTGAAGTCGGTGGAGAGTTGCACCGTGATCATGTGTGACAGTCCGTCGGGGGCGGTCTCTACGCTTTCGACATGTCCGATAGGGATGGATGAAGGGAAGATGTCGGAGAAACCGTTGGTCTCGACCAACTGGCCTTTCTTGATTTTTGCGTGGAGCGGCACTCCCACCATCTGAGCGCGTGTCGGGTCGCCGTGATGCCATTCAAGTGTACCAAAGAAGTTGCTCTTGCCCAGTCGGCAACTGACTTTTGAGTTGGTGTTGATGAGTGGAATTACGATGGAGTAGTTGGTGCTGGTGAGATAGACGATGCCCACGACTCCGGATGAGCAGATGACGCCCATCTCGGGACGGATGCCGTCTTTCTCGCCCTTGTTGATTGTCAGTGTGTTGTTGCTTCGCTGCAATGTGGCATTGACCACCTTTGCACCGATGAATCGGAACTTTGAACGCTCGAATCCGTTGAAACGGAGGGTGTCGATGTGGCGTTCTGCCAGTACACGCTTCATCTCGTAGATTTCGGCACGCAGTTGTTCGTTGTCGGCTTCGAGACGGGCGTTGACATCGCCGAGACTGACATAGGAAGTCACTCCGTTGACGGTGGAATAGATGCCTCCGACCATTGAATTGGCTGTGGTAAAGAACACGCTGCCCTGATAGCTGTTGAAGCGGAACATCAGGGACAGACTGAATATCTCTAACAGGAGAAAGAGAAACCAGTGTTTGTACTTTACGATGAAGTCAATGAGGTTTTGCATTGCTTGTTATTTGTTCAACTTTCGCAAGTTCTTGCTCAGGTGACGAATCGCTTCGTTACGAATCGCCCTTGCGGGCTACGAATCGGCTTTTCGTAATCTCAAAGCCTACGGGTATCTTTGTAGTACCAAGATTAGAGATTAAAGTTTAGAGCACCATCCGGATGGGCCTCTTCACTCTAAACTCTCAACTCTCCCCCTCCTTCGTAGGGGAGGGAACTCCTTTGTCGGCATAAACGCTTTGAAGGAGCTCCTTTGTCGGCATAAACGCCGAGTCGTCGCAAACCTCATGACATTCAGTCATTCGGTCGTCGCAAGCAGAATGACATTCAGTCATTCCGCCGTGTAAGTTGAGCTTGCGAAATTTGTGTTATTTAGTATTTAAGAAGTTAAGGAGTTAAGGACATGATGCCATGATGGTTGTGGCAATGGCCGGTCCTTAACTTCTTAACTTCTTAATGACAGTGTCTTTGTCTGTCGGAATGGTGCTGCTGATGCAGCGACTATGTGTTATCTCATCAGGAATGGATAGTTGGCAATGTTTTTGAGTGCCTTGCCTGTTCCCTTTGCCACACTGTGCAGAGGGTCTTCTGCAATGTGGAACGGAATGTGAATCTTGTCGGTGAGTCGCTTGTCGAGTCCGCGCAGGAGGGCGCCGCCACCAGTGAGCCAGATGCCGTTCTTGACGATGTCGGCATAAATCTCAGGTGGAGTCTTTTCGAGTGCCGAGAGGATGGCAGTCTCGATTTTTGCAACCGACTTGTCGATGCAGTGTGAAATCTCCTGATAGCATACAGGAATTTCCATTGGAAGGGCTGTGATTCGGTTTGGTCCGTGTACGATGTAGTCCTCTGGGGCGTTGCCAGCCAGTTCGCTCAGTGCTGAACCTACATGAATCTTGATTCGCTCTGCCATACGCTCTGACACCTTGACATTGTGCTGTCGGCTCATGTATTCCTGGATGTCGTAGGTGAGTTCGTCGCCTGCAACACGGATTGAACTGTTGCTGACGATACCACCGAGCGAGATAACTGCGATTTCGGTTGAACCACCGCCTATGTCAACCACCATGTTGCCTTCTGGCGCAACTACATCGAGTCCGATACCGATGGCTGCTGCCATTGGCTCGAACAGGAGGTAAACATCGCGTCCGCCTGAATGCTCGGCACTGTCGCGAACGGCACGGAGTTCCACTTCGGTCGAACCTGATGGCACACCGATGACCATTCGGAGTGATGGTGTGAAGAAATATTTGTTGGTGCTGATTTTCTTGATGAGTCCACGCATCATCTGTTCGCAGGCGTTGAAGTCGGCGATTACTCCGTCTTTGAGTGGACGGCAGGTGCGTATGTCGGGATGGGTTTTTTCGTGCATCATCTTGGCCTTCATACCCACTTCAATCATCTTGTTGGTATGGCGGTCGAGAGCAACAACTGATGGTTCATCGACCAGAATCTTGCCGTTGCTAATGATGATGGTGTTGGCTGTGCCAAGGTCCATCGCAATGTCTTGTGTTAATGAAAAAAGACCCATATATATGAATGTGATAATGGTTAATGCACCGTTTCCCCACTGATGTGTCCGGCCTCTGTCATGAGGGGTGGCGGGGTGGTGCGTTTGTATCTCTTATTTTGCGAAATATGCGTGAATGGCGGTGTCGTAGTGCGAACTTGTGGCAAATGCACGCTCTGCAAACTGCTTGCGCTGTGCCTTTGTGGTCTCTGCACCCTGTGCCTTGACGATGTCGAGCAGTGGCTTGTACTCTGACTTGCTTGGGACGATGACTACATCGTTGAAGTTCTTTGCAGCAGCGCGGATGAGTGAGATACCGCCTATGTCGATTTTCTCGATGATGGTTGGCTCGTCGTTGGTTGATGCCACAGTCTCCTCGAATGGATAGAGGTCAACGATGACGAGGTCGATTTCTGGTATCTCGTACTTTGCCATCTCCTGCTGGTCGCTTTCCAGTTCACGGCGTCCCAGGATGCCTCCGAACACTTTTGGATGGAGGGTCTTGACACGGCCACCGAGGATTGAAGGGTAGGTGGTGAGTTCCTCTACCTTCTGGCATGGATAGCCGAGGCCTTCGATGAATGATTGGGTTCCTCCGGTTGAAAGAAATTTCACTCCGTTCTTGTTGAGTTCAGCAAGCAACTCGTCGAGTCCGTCCTTGTGATACACTGAAATCAGTGCGGTCTTTATCTTTTTTGTTTCCATAAATCATTTAACTATAAAAAACTAATACTTTGAGACTGCAAAGTTAATAATAAATTGACAATAATTAGTGCTTTACACTTATTTATTTTTACTTTTTCTGCTTTTTGTTCTTTACATTGATTTACTTTCATTAATTTTGCAGACGAATTGCAAACAGGGGTGCAGGTTGTGCATCCGTGCTTGTGTGGTTCCGACTCTTCTTGTCACTCAGAAACCAGGTTGTCACCCCTCGGGCGTGTTGCTCTCGTGAGCACCTTGCTCTTGCTCGATTTGACGGTTGCCGTGAGTGCAGAATTGCCGGAACAGCACGCCAGCACATTGCCCATGTGCTGCAATTCGCCGTGATGTGACACTCGCTTAATGTAAAAATGTATATGAAAAGAATATTGTTTTTGTTTGCCATTCTGTGTGGACTTTCACTCGGTTCCAAGGCACAGGTCTTTCGGTTCGACTTCGCTGACCCATTCACCCAGCAGCGTCAGCAGCAACCCGAGGAAAAGGTGACTCGACCAAAGTACAAGCATGGTGCTCAGGGTGTGAACGACTTCATCAAAAAAGAGTTTCATCCGGTGCAGGGAAAGGCTTCGCTGTCGGGCAGAATCGTTGTTGCCTGTCTTATTAACGAAAAGGGTAAAGTCGTTCAGACTGAGGTGCTTCAAGGCATTGACCGTGAACTGAATGACGAGGCTGTCCGTGTGTGTGGCAAACTGAAATTCAAGCCTGCCAAGCGCGGGAAAAAGAAGGTGAAAAGCCGCTATGATGTAGTCTTCCCTATACGCCACGGCAAGGTGTCGTTCGTGACTGCGCCTACCATCGAAATCTAAAATAAACATAGATGATCCATGCACACTATTCTGCCGCTGCTGGCAGTTTAGTGTGCTTTTTTCGTACCCATTTAGATGCTCCCTCAATGGATGCTCTATATATATTCCGTTAGGAATATACAAGGCTGCTCAGTGAGATTGCCCGTCACTTTCGCTCGAAAGTCCATGTCTGCGGTGACATACCTCTTTCCCTATGCATGATGATTACGAAATGGTGTACATGAAATTTGTAAAAAGGTGTACACCTTTTTAGATTTTACTGTACACCTTATTTTGAAAAGGTGTACACCTTTCTGAATTTACCTGTACACCAAACTGAAAACATCCGTACACCATTTTCTATGATGCCGTACACCTTTTATACCTTTACATGCATACGATAAGGTATTTATCTGCATACGATCGGGCATTTACATGCATACGCTCATGCCTTTGTCTGCGCATGTTATGTCATCGGTATGCATGGTACTGATGCACCCTTCCTGATGATTAGGAGTGACTGTGCCGGTGTGCAGTGCCCCGTCGGCTGTTGTTCCGTTCATTGGGTGTTGATACAATACTTTGCTCGTGCTGCACCTCTGTGCTTTTGGAGTGTTTCCCATCCCCCTTTTGCTTGTTTGCTGATGTCCGTATTAGCCCCTGGCTGGGTGAGAACCCGTGGCGGTTTGCTCCGTTTGCCCAGGGGCGTTCATGTAGCAAGATAGCACTCGGGGCATCACGGCGGTGGGCGCTGACCGTATGCCATGTGGTAGTCCACTCCTTATATTATATATGCGCGTGCGCGCGAAACGGCAGAAACGACATGCCCAAATCGGGTGAACTGTGCGTGTCAATCGGACGCCGATTATCAACCCTAAAAATGCAAAAAGTGCAAAGTCTGCATAAAAAATGCCGTTCGAAATGTTAAATAAACTTAAAAATGTAGGTGTAAACAATCTTTTTTACGGTCGCCATGATAATTTATTGCAAAGAAAATGTGCTGTTTCAAAGAAAATTACTAACTTTGCACCGCTTTTTGGACTATTATGCACGAACTGTACCCGTTCGGAGCATAGTAGTGTGTGCTGTAAATGCACTGTCTGCGATGGTAAGAATTGAAGATAAGCCAGAAGGCACTGGAACTGTTTACACATATTATAAATATATTAATAATTAAAAACAAACAAACAAATGCCTACAATTCAACAATTGGTAAGAAAAGGCAGACTGGCAATGGTTGACAAGAGCAAGTCACCTGCTCTGGACTCATGTCCACAGCGTCGTGGTGTTTGCGTCCGCGTATATACAACCACGCCTAAGAAGCCTAACTCAGCGATGCGTAAAGTAGCCCGCGTCCGTCTGACAAACAAGAAAGAAGTAAACTCCTACATTCCAGGAGAAGGTCACAATCTTCAAGAGCACTCAATCGTACTCGTTCGTGGTGGCCGTGTTAAGGACCTCCCAGGTGTTCGTTACCACATCATCCGTGGTGCACTCGATACTGCCGGAGTAGAAAGCCGTACACAGCGCCGCTCAAAGTATGGTGCTAAGCGCCCTAAGGCAAAGAAGTAAAACAAGAAAAAGTTTAACAAAGTCTGGTTTGAAGGACGCTAAGACAAATGGTTGAGTAAATGCCCTGGAGGGGGCGTTGAAGACAAGTACGCAAGCAACCTCAGACAGAAAGAAAAAACAAACAAGACAATGAGAAAAGCAAAACCAAAAAAGCGTGTGATCCTCCCAGATCCCGTTTATGGTGACGTCAAGGTAACAAAATTCGTTAACCACCTCATGTATGACGGCAAGAAGAGTATTGCATATTCAATATTCTACAACGCCCTCAAAATCGTAGAAAACAAGTTGAAGGATGCCGACAAGTCATCCCTCGAAATCTGGAAGAAGGCTCTCGACAACATCACTCCACAGGTCGAGGTTAAGAGCCGCCGTATCGGTGGTGCCACATTCCAGGTACCAACAGAGATTCGTCCTGACCGTAAGGAGGCAATCTCAATGAAGAACATGATCTCTTTCGCTCGCAAGCGCTCAGGTAAGAACATGGCTGAAAAGCTCTCTGCCGAAATCATGGACGCATTCAACGAGCAGGGTGGTGCATTCAAGCGTAAGGAAGACATGCACCGCATGGCTGAAGCTAACCGTGCATTCGCACACTTCCGCTTCTAAGCCGTAACTCATACAATAAGTGTTAAGTTTTTAGGAATAGGTAAAAAAGAATTAGTTAAGGATAACAAGAGATTATGGCAAAACGAGATTTGCATTTGACGCGAAACATCGGTATCATGGCACACATCGATGCCGGAAAGACAACAACATCGGAGCGCATCCTCTTCTACACCGGACTCACACACAAAATTGGTGAGGTACACGACGGTGCAGCAACAATGGACTGGATGGAGCAGGAACAGGAGCGTGGTATCACTATCACATCAGCCGCTACCACTACTTACTGGAACTACAACAGCAACAAGTACAAGATTAACTTGATTGACACTCCGGGACACGTGGACTTCACTGCTGAAGTGGAACGCTCACTCCGCATCCTCGATGGTGCTGTCGCAGCATACTGCGCAGTAGGCGGTGTTGAACCACAGTCGGAAACTGTTTGGCGTCAGGCAGACAAATATAATGTTCCTCGCATGGGATATGTCAACAAGATGGACCGCTCAGGTGCAGACTTCTTCGAAGTAGTGCGCCAGATGAAAGAAGTCCTCGGAGCAAACCCATGTCCTGTCGTAATTCCAATCGGAGCAGAAGAAAGCTTCAAGGGTGTCGTTGACCTCATCAAGATGAAAGCCATCGTATGGGACGACGAGACAATGGGAGCTGACTATGTCGAAAAGGAAATCCCTGCTGAGCTGCAGGCAGAAGCCGAAGAATGGCGCGACAAACTGATGGAGGCAGCAGCCGGCGTTGACGACGCATTCATGGAGAAGTACTTCGATGACCCAACTTCAATCACAAACGAAGAAATCATCGCAGCAATCCGCAAGGGTACCGTAAGCATGGAAATCACACCAATGCTCTGCGGATCTTCATTCAAGAACAAGGGCGTACAGACACTCCTCGACTATGTATGCGCATTCCTTCCTTCACCACTCGACACTCCAAATGTTGAAGGAACCAACCCTTCAACCAAGGAATCTGAGGAACGCAAGCCAAGTGAAGACGACAAGACTGCAGCACTCGCATTCAAGATTGCAACCGACCCATATGTAGGACGACTCACATTCATCCGCGTATATTCAGGCAAAGTCCAGGCTGGTTCATACATCTACAATGCACGCTCAGGCAAGAAAGAACGCGTTTCACGCCTCTTCCAGATGCACTCAAACCACCAGAACCCAGTAGAGGAAATCTGCGCTGGTGACATCGGTGCAGTAGTAGGACTCAAAGACATCCACACAGGTGACTCACTCTGCGACGAAGACGCACCAATCATCCTCGAGTCAATGGACTTCCCAGACCCAGTGATCGGTATCGCAGTAGAGCCAAAGACACAGAAAGACCTCGACCGCCTTTCAGTCGGACTCGCAAAACTCGCAGAAGAAGACCCTACATTCACTGTGAAGACAGACGAACAGAGCGGACAGACAGTCATCTCAGGTATGGGCGAACTTCACCTCGACATCATCATCGACCGTCTGAAGCGTGAGTTCAAGGTAGAGTGCAACCAGGGTAAGCCACAGGTTAACTACAAGGAAGCAATCACCAAGCCAGTCAACCTCCGCGAAGTTTACAAGAAGCAGTCAGGTGGACGCGGTAAGTTCGCAGACATCATCGTGGAAATCGGTCCAAAAGACGAAGACTACACAGAAGGCGGACTCCAGTTCGTTGACGAAGTCAAGGGCGGTAACATCCCTAAGGAATTCATCCCAGCAGTACAGAAGGGCTTCACCAATGCCATGACAAACGGCGTGCTCGGTGGCTTCCCTATGGACTCAATGAAGGTGCGCCTCATCGATGGCTCATTCCACCCAGTTGACTCAGACCAGCTCTCATTCGAGATCTGCGCACTCCAGGCATACAAGAACGCCTGCTCACAGGCTAAGCCAGTGCTCATGGAGCCAATCATGAAGCTCGAAGTAGTCACACCAGAAGAAAACATGGGTGATGTCATCGGCGACCTCAACAAGCGCCGCGGACAGGTAGAAGGTATGGACACAAGCCGCTCAGGTGCAAGAATCGTAAAGGCAATGGTGCCACTGTCAGAAATGTTCGGATATGTAACAGCACTCCGTACAATCACTTCTGGCCGCGCAACATCAACAATGACCTACGACCACCACGCTGCAGTATCAAGCTCAGTTGCCAAGGCAGTCCTCCAGGAATGCGGCGGCCGAGCAGACCTTGTCTAAGCAAGACAAACAGAGAGACGGAGTCGCAGTTAGCGAATGACTCTTAACTGCGATACTCCATCCCACTGAAACAAACAAATAACAAACAAAACCAAACAAAAAGACAAATGAGTCAGAAAATCAGAATCAAGCTCAAGTCTTACGACCACAACCTCGTTGACAAGTCATCAGAGAAAATCGTAAGCACAGTGAAGGCAACAGGCGCCTCAGTAAGCGGCCCAATTCCATTGCCAACACACAAGCGCATCTTCACAGTTAACCGAAGCACATTCGTTAACAAGAAGTCACGCGAACAGTTCGAACTCAACACCTACAAGCGTCTCATCGACATCTACAATGCCACACCAAAGACAGTAGATTCACTGATGAAGCTCGAACTCCCTTCAGGTGTAGAAGTAGAAATCAAGGTGTAGTCTCAACACACGCAGAAACAACCGTATCAATTAAATAAAATTATTAAACAAAGTAAGAAATGCCAGGATTATTAGGAAAGAAAATCGGAATGACATCCGTTTTCAGTGCCGAGGGAAAGAATCTTCCATGCACTGTTATCGAAG
>JAGHSZ010000053.1 GCA_018065565.1 Candidatus Colivivens caballi | reverse complement strand
TTCATCGCAATGGCACCATCTCTCGGATTCCTCGGTACAGTTGTCGGCATGGTTCAGGCATTCGATGACATCCAGGCAGCAGGTGATATTTCTCCAACAGTTGTTGCCGGCGGTATGAAGGTGGCCCTCATCACTACAATCTTCGGTATCGTTGTTGCCCTTGTTCTTCAGTTGTTCTACAACTACATCCTGTCTAAGATCGAAAGCATCACAGCACAGATGGAAGACGCTACTATCTCACTCCTTGACATCGTTGCTAAGTACAGTGTAAAGAAGGCTTAATCCCTACCGTTTCACTACAGCAATATTCAGAGATAGAAAACAATCAAAACAAAGAACAACTAAAAGTACACAATAATGAATATCGAAAAAATTTCAAAGACCGTATTCTATGTACTGATTGGAATCACTGTTCTTGCATGTGTCATGTTCTTCATCGGATTTGACACTCCATGGGAGGAAAACCCAAAGATACAAGACCCTAAGTTCCTTGATGTACTGCTTATATGGACAATTGTGCTGTTGGTAGTAGCAACAGTTACTGCACTTTGCAGTTTCTTCATGTATATTAAAGAATGGGGATTCAACAAGTCATTCATTTACACATGGGGTCTCCCTCTCGTTACACTCGGTATTGGTGCTGCTATCGGTGCTGCAAACCAGAACGAGCACTTCCTCATCAACAATGAAGACTGGAACAAGCCATCAGAGATCATCATCACTGATGCATGTATCACTTCAATTGGCATACTCCTTCTCATCGCACTTGGATGTATCGTATTCAGCCTCGTAAAAGGTTTCAAGAAGTAATCACTAAAACTGAGTAACTATGGGAAAGAAAAGAAAAATGCCAGGACTGAACACCAGTTCAACAGCAGATATCTCGTTCATGTTGCTCATCTTCTTCCTTGTGACAACCTCAATGGACACAGACCAGGGACTTAGTCGTACCCTGCCAAAACCACCAGAGGATGAAACAAAAGACAACGAAATCAAAGTTAAGGAGCGTAACATTCTTAACATCCGTATCAACAAGGACAACTACCTTATGATTGGAGATGATTATGTTGCATTGGACGAAGTGAAGCCAAGAGCAAAAGAATTTATCGCAAACCCGGAAAATAGACCTGACCTTCCAGAGCTCAAACAAAAGAACTGCAAGCTTCTTGGTGAGCGTATGGTTACAGAGAACCATGTGATTTCAGTACAGACTGACCGTGGTACAAGCTACGGAGTCTATTTCCAAGTTCAGGACCAGTTGGTTGCTGCTTACAACGAACTTCGTGACGAACTTGCAAAGCAAGAATTCGGTTACAAGTATGAGTTCCTTCAGGAAGATCAGAAAGAAGCAATCCGATTAGTATATCCTCAGAAGATTTCCGAGGCTGAACCAAAACAATATGGAAAGGCGCAATAACTATGAGTAGATTTAATAAAAACGGTGGCCGTGAGATGCCAGAACTTAACACATCTTCACTCCCTGACCTTATCTTCTCCGTCTTGTTCTTCTTCATGATGGTAACAAGTATGCGTGAAGTAACACTCATGGTGAAGTTTGACCGACCTGCTGGTACACAGCTGGAGAAACTGATGCGTAAGTCATGTACATCATTTATCTACATCGGTAAGCCAACAGAGCTTCTCCGCGGACAATATGGTGACGGTACACGCATTCAGGTAAACGACCACTATGCAGAAGTACCAGAAATCTATGACTTTATTATGTCCGACCGTGCAGAAATGCCAGAAAGCGACAAACCATTCTACACTGTATCTCTTAAAGTTGACCATAACACCCCAATGGGTATTATCACCGACACAAAGCAGGTTATGCGTAAGGCTTATGCCCTCAAGATGGTTTACTCTGCTACAAAGGCACAGGATTAAGCAAAGTCACATAAACACTGATATTAACATCACTTGGCAGCAACGCCAAGTGATGTTTTTTTGTTATGGTTGCATCCCAAAGCTGCGAAGAAAAATTGTAGGCTATGTTTACTAATAGTCTGCGGTATGAGTGAGGTCTGTTAGTACTAACCTGTCCAGTGCCTGCATTACTATGCTGAGCAATGATAGGATTACAAAAGCAATGTTTCGTTTCATAATGTGGTCTGTTTGTTGACAA
>JAGHSZ010000020.1 GCA_018065565.1 Candidatus Colivivens caballi | reverse complement strand
CATGGATTTGACAGCAAGTCGAGGTGGTGTGTAAGCATGCAGAGCGTCGATGATAGGCTCTTTAATCCCTGCATCATACAGTTTATCTGGCAACAACACTTATGCTCTCGCAGCTTAACCGAAGTACAGTAGGTTAACTTTATTCCTTTGTTAGACATTGGAACGAGACGTCGCCCTGAAAGTTCCCTTCCTGAAACGGTCAGACCAGCGGCGCAGGAAATTCAGGAATAGTCTATGATGGCCTCGCGTCACAGATGAAACTCATAGAGGATAAGGCTATGATCTGGTGGTTCAGGTCGTGTCATAGCACGAAAAACAAAACTGAACTAAGCATGTAGAAAGCGCATGGCTTCCTTGTTTGGACGAGGGTTCAATCCCCTCCAGCTCCACAAGAGCAACAACTACCAAAGAATGTACTATAAACGCAAGTTGAAAGTACATTCTTTTTTTATTCGACCACAATCGCCATTACAAACAAGGCAAAAACATATAAAAATCATCACATAACCCACGATAATTATTAAGACTTAAATCCTTATTCCCAATTATTTCGTATCTTTGCACCATATTATGCAAGTATCAATAGTAAAATATAACGCAGGCAACATTCGTTCCGTTGACAATGCTTTACGCCGACTGGGAGCAGAACCCATCATCACTGATGACCCTACTGTACTCAGAAACTCTGACCGTGTGATATTTCCAGGTCAGGGCGAAGCAGAGAGCACTATGCAATATCTACACGAACACAAACTCGACGAAATCATCAAGGGACTGACACAACCAGTCCTTGGAATCTGTATCGGCATGCAATTGCTGTGCCGTCACAGCGAAGAAGGCAACACTGACTGTCTCGGCATTTTCGACGCTGATGTCCGACGATTCCGTCCAACAGAACACAACCAGAAAGTGCCACAGATGGGATGGAACACCATCAACGACACAAAGTCAAAACTGTTTGAAGGATTCAGCAAACCCGAATTTGTATATTTCGTTCACAGTTTCTATGTTCCACTTTGTGAGGCAACAATAGCAACAACCGACTACATACAGCCATACAGTGCAGCATTGCATAAGGACAACTTCTTTGCCACCCAGTTTCATCCTGAAAAAAGTGGCAGCGTAGGAGAACAAATCTTAAAGAATTTCCTTTTATGAGCATTCAAATAATCCCAGCAATCGACATCATTGATGGCAAATGCGTCCGACTGACAAAGGGCGATTACGAGCAGAAGAAAGTTTACAACGACAATCCACTCGATGTAGCCAAGATGTTTCAAGACAACGGCATCACACGCCTTCACCTTGTAGATCTGGACGGAGCGCGTTCACACCACATTGTGAACTATCGTGTCATCGAAGCCATTGCAAGTCACACGAACCTCACCATTGACTTTGGAGGTGGAATCAAGACCGACGAGGACTTGAAGATTGCGTTTAACTCCGGAGCACAAATGATTACAGCAGGCAGCATTGCAGTCACTGATCACGACACAGTGTCAAAGTGGCTTCAAACATACACCGCCGACCGAATCATTTTAGGAGCAGACACACGCAACGGCAAAGTCAGCATCAACGGATGGAAAAATGAAGGTGAGCAGGAACTGATGGACTTCATCAAGTCATATATCCCGAATCACATCAAAAACATCATCTGCACTGACATCGAACGCGACGGAATGCTGCAAGGTCCTGCCATTAATCTATACGAACAAATCATGTCGGCTTATCCCGAAATCAATGTCATTGCAAGTGGAGGGGTAAGTTCAATGGACGACATACGCAAACTCGATGAAGCCGGAGTGAAACAGGTCATCGTCGGAAAAGCCATTTATGAAGGGAGGGTCACTCTATGTTAGCAAAGCGAATAATACCTTGCCTTGACATCAAAGATGGCACGACAGTGAAAGGCACAAACTTCGTAGGATTACGAGAAGCCGGCGACCCTATCGAACTGGGAAAACTTTACAGCCAGCAGGGAGCAGACGAACTCGTTTACCTGGACATCACAGCAAGTCACGAAGGCCGCAAGACATTCACTCAACTGGTTACACGCATCGCAGAAGAGATCAACATTCCGTTCACTGTGGGTGGAGGAATCAACGAACTGCAAGATGTGGACCGTCTGCTCAATGCTGGTGCCGACAAAATCAGCATCAACTCAGCTGCAATTCGCCATCCAGAACTCATCAATGACATAGCCAACCACTTCGGAAGCCAGGTATGCGTTGTTGCAATTGACGCAAAGCAAACAGCCAACGGATGGAAGTGTTTTCTCAACGGAGGCCGTCTTGAAACCGAACGCGACCTGTTTCAATGGGCACGCGAAGCCAATGACCGTGGAGCCGGAGAGATTTTGTTCACCAGTATGGACCACGACGGAGTAAAGCAAGGTTATGCCAACGAAGCACTGAGCCGCCTGTCAGCAGAACTGAGTATTCCTGTCATCGCATCAGGAGGCGCTGGCGTCAAAGAACATTTCCGCGACGCATTCACAGTAGGACATGCCGATGCAGCATTGGCAGCCAGCGTGTTCCATTTCGGAGAAATCCCAATTCCAGAACTTAAAAAGTATCTGGCACAATATGTTCAAATCAGATTATAAACAACATAAAGATACAGCAATATGAATATCGATTTCAACAAGATGGATGGACTCGTTCCTGCCATCATACAAGATGCAAAGACACTTAAAGTCCTAATGTTAGGGTTCATGAACGAAGAAGCCTATAACAAGACTGTCGAGACAAAGCAAGTTACATTTTGGAGTCGTTCACGCAAATGTCTGTGGACAAAAGGCGAGACAAGCGGCAATTTCCTCAATGTCGTTTCTATGGACATCGACTGCGACAACGACACACTGCTCATTAAAGTAAACCCAACAGGACCAGTATGTCACACTGGCGCTGACACTTGCTGGAACGAAAAGAACGAGAATCCAATCATGTTCCTCACCGAGCTTCAACACTTCATCGAGAAACGCCATGAAGAAATGCCAGAAGGTTCATACACCACAAGCCTTTTCCGTGATGGACTCAGCCGCATGACCCAGAAAGTCGGCGAAGAAGCAGTGGAGTTGGTGATTGAATCCATGAAGGGTGATGACGACCGCCTCATCTACGAAGCATCTGACATGTTCTATCACCTCATCGTGCTGCTCACATCAAAAGGTCTTTCAATTGAAGACATTGCACGCGAACTGATTGACCGTCACGATCCAAACTGGCACAAGCACTGATTCACTGCTAACAGAGATTACGCTAAGCAGATTTCCCACCAGAATAAAAAGCATCGGCTATGCTTATAGAATATAAAAATGTCAATGTGTATCAGGAAACACAGGAAGTGCTTTCCGATGTCAGCTTTTCACTCCAAGAAGGTGAATTTGCATACATCATCGGCAAAGTAGGTTCAGGCAAAAGTTCATTGATAAAAACCCTCTATGGCGAGTTGCCAATCCACGAAGGAGAAGCAGAGGTCATGGAATACAACTTAACTACACTCAAGAACAGACATTTGCCCGAACTGCGACGCAAGTTAGGCATCATCTTCCAGGATTTCCAGTTACTCACCGACCGTACAGTCAAAGGCAACCTGTATTTTGTACTAAAAGCAACAGGATGGAAAGACAAGGCTGCAATCGAAGAACGAATACAACAAGTTCTGACACTGGTAGGCATGGAGCACAAAGGCAACAACTACCCAAGCGAGTTGTCTGGTGGTGAACAGCAGCGTATTGCAATTGCACGCGCTATTCTCAACCGCCCAAAACTCATACTTGCTGACGAGCCTACTGGTAATCTTGATGCAGAGACAAGCAACAAAATCACAGAACTGCTGCAACGACTCGTCAAGGAATTTAACTCAACAGTAATCATGATTACCCACAACCTCGGTTTGCTTGAACAATATCCGGGCCGCATCTTCGAGTGCAAAGACCACAAGTTGGTGGAGATAAGCAGCAACAGTCTGGAATCAGCAAAGAAGGATATCGACGGGGAAGATAAGAACGAACCTGACAGCGTTTCGAAGGAGGAAGAGAAAGAGCAAGTAACATCCGAAGCGGAAGAACAGACGGTTGATGCCACTAATGAACAGGCTGCAAGCGAAACGGAAGAACAAGCTGTAACTGCATCAAAGACGGGAGACCAGCAAGATAACGATGTGAATAAGTGCGAGGCTCAACAAAACAAGCACTCAAAGCATCATAACAAGCATCACAAGCACTAACACAAAACCAGACACGAATATGAAAGTAATGAAATTTGGTGGCACATCAGTTGGAACGCCACAACGCATGAAAAATGTCGTAGAACTCATCAACAGCGACAACGACCAGAAGATTGTTGTTCTCTCAGCAATGTCGGGAACAACCAATATGCTATATGAAATCTCTGACTATCTGTACAAAAAGAATCCAGTTGGTGCAAACGAGAACATCAACACAATGGAGGAGAAATATCAGCAGCATGTTGAGGACCTCTATACATCTGACGAATATAAGCAGAAGGCAAAAGACTTCTTGAAGCAAGAATTCGACTACATCCGTTCATTCACGAAGGGAGTATTCACCATGTTTGAAGAAAAGATCATCGTTGGTCAAGGCGAAATCCTCAGCACCAACATGGTCACATTATACTTGCAGGAACAAGGATTCAACGCAACATTGCTCCCTGCACTTGAATTCATGCGTACTGACAAGAACGAAGAGCCTGACCTCGAATACATTCACGAAAAGCTCAAAGCACAGCTTGACGAGAATCCAGACTATAACATCTACATCACACAGGGATTCATTTGCAGAAACGCATACGGAGAAGTTGACAATCTGAAACGAGGCGGCAGCGATTATTCTGCATCACTCATCGGAGCTGCAATCGAGGCATCTGAGATTCAGATTTGGACTGACATCGACGGAATGCACAACAATGACCCTCGATTTGTAGAAGGCACACAGCCCGTTAGCAGTCTCAATTTTGAAGAGGCAAGCGAGCTCGCATATTTCGGTGCAAAGATTCTCCACCCTACCTGTGTGCAGCCAGCCAAGTTTGCAAGCGTTCCAGTAAAACTGCTCAACACCATGCAGCCTGATGCCCCTGGAACTGTCATCAGCAACAAGACAGAGCGTGGAAAGATCAAGGCAGTAGCCGCAAAAGACGACATCTGCGCCATCAACATCACTTCAAGCCGAATGCTCCTTGCCTATGGTTTCCTTCGCAAGGTATTTGAAATCTTTGAAACATACAAGACCAGTATCGACATGGTGACAACCAGCGAAGTTGGTGTTTCCGTATCAATTGACAATACAACAAACCTCAGCCAGATTCTCAACGAGTTAAAGAAGCTCGGTACCGTCAAGGTTGACATGAACATGTGTATCATCTGTGTCGTTGGCGACCTCGACTGGCGCAATGTTGGTTTCGAGGCACTTGCAAGTGATGCACTCAAAGGCATTCCTATTCGTATGATTTCATACGGAGGAAGCAATCACAACATTTCGTTCCTCGTTGCCGCAGAAGACAAGAAGCGAGCACTTCAAGCATTAAGCAACCATTTGTTCAACGACTAACAAAGTTCTGGAAACAACAGATGGTTACTACACCTTATTATATTTATGACACTCAATTGCTCCGTGACACCCTCGAATCAATAAAGAGAGCTGTCGCAGAAATGCCTGACACATATGTGCACTACGCAGTCAAAGCATGCACAAATCCAAAAGTTTTGCAAATCATTCGCGAAGCAGGATTCGGCATCGACTGCGTGAGCGGTGGTGAAATCATGGCAGTACGACAGGCTGGGTTTGAACCAAAAGGCATTATGTTTGCGGGTGTGGGGAAAGCCGACTGGGAAATTGAGTTAGGCATCGACGAAGGAATTCTCTGCTTTGCAGTTGAGAGCATACCCGAACTTGAAGTCATCAACGAAATTGCCACATCAAAAGGCAAGATAGCCGATGTGTGCCTCCGCATCAATCCCAATGTCGGTGCACACACTCATGCAAACATCGTCACAGGACTGTCTGAAAACAAGTTCGGCATCAACATGGACGACATGATGAATGTCATCAGTCTATGTGAGCAACTGCCTGGAATCAACTTCCACGGACTGCACTTCCACATAGGTAGCCAGATACTCGAGATGGACGATTTCAAGGCTCTGTGCCGACGCATAAACGAATTGCAGGACAAACTCGACTGTGCAGGCATTCATCCCGAGATAATAGATGTCGGCGGCGGACTCGGCATCGACTACGAACACCCCGAGCAGCACCCAATACCCGACTTCGACAGTTACTTCAATGTGTTCAAGCAAACACTGAAACTGCGCAAAGGACAGAAACTGCACTTCGAACTCGGACGCGCGATTGTAGGTCAATGCGGTCGTCTGATCACCAAGGTGCTCTATGTCAAGAAGAGTGGCGCAAAGCAGTTTGCAATTGTCGATGCAGGTTTCACCGACCTTATTCGTCCGGCTCTCTATGGAGCACGCCATAAGATTGTGAACATAAGCAATACAGGCGACGACCTTGAAACATACGATGTCGTAGGACCAATCTGCGAGTCGAGCGATGTGTTTGACAAGGATGTGCGACTGAGCCGTACAAAGCGAGGCGACTTGCTTGCCATTCTTTCAGCTGGTGCTTACGGAGAAATTATGGCATCACAGTACAATTGCCGCAGACTGCCACAAGGTTATACAACTGACGAACTGAAATAGATGCAATTATCAGTTGGGGTTCGACAGTAACATCAAAAAAGGAATTGAGGTTCAAGACCATGTTTATTGTGTCCTGAACCTCAATTCCGTTATTATTAGCCGTTCTAATAATATGAGCCTTTCTGTTAATTGGCAGATGAGTCTTTTAATTGCCAGATGAGTCTTCGTCGTCAATCAATTCATTGATGGGAAGTGGTGGAGTGTTTTTTCCTTTGGCCTCCTTCGCACCCAAATCAAGAAGCATCCTTGCCGCCACAACTATACTCTGTCCATTGTCGGAGGTTATCTTTTTCAGGCTATCATAATCTCCTTGAAGTTCAGATATGGTTTTACCCAACTTCCTCAAACGACCAGCAAACAGCTGTGTGCGATGAATGATACTGTTTGCATGTTGCATTATTTTCTCCTGGTTGCGAGTCTGTTCCACGATAGTCCAACTCTCTTTTGTCAAACGAAGGATGGCATACAGGTTCTGACTGCCAGTGATAAACACATTTTTGTCGAAAGCATACTTCCACAGACCTGTGTCATTGCACAAAGCCAGTTGCAGTGCCGACTCGCAGTACATATACATTATGACATAGGCAAGTTTCTGCCGTCCTGGTTTAATGCAGTTGTTATAGTTTTTCTTTGACAGTTCATCAACATGCTTGCGCACACTGGCAATATGCTCCTTCAATGCGATTTGCCGTTCTTCCTCAGTAGTTGCATTCACATAGTTCTCATAAGCCGTGATTGACATTTTGGAGTCGATGATGGCGTCGCGGTTGTCAGTGAAATGCAAGGTGACATCAGGAATGAGTCGGTGTCCATCACCGGAAACGATGGTCTCGCCATTCTCGTCGCGCAATGCCTCTTGGACATCAAAATGAATGCCTTTTTCAAGTTCCATGCTTTCAAGCAGTTCCGAGAGTTTTATTTCACCAAAGTTTCCTTGTGTCTTGTTTTCGGCAGTAAGAGCACGGGCAAGGCTGTCAGCCTTATTGCCAATATCCATCGACTGACGCATCAACATGTCAATCTGAGTTTTCAGCACACTCTGAGTCTGATTGCTTGCCTCCTTGCTTTTGTCAACAGCCTCCTTCATCTGGCGGATTTCCGACTGGAGTGGCGACAGGATGGCACCGATTTGGTCCTTATTCTGTGCATTGAGTTCTGCCTGACGGTTTTTCAACATCTCATTGGTGGTGTTGAGCATTTGCTCACGCACCAGTGCCAATTGTTGCTGCAAGGCAGTTTCAGTCCGGCTTGCCGACTGTTCCATTTCATGCAGACGGTTTTCACATACGGCTTTGTCAACACGAAGTGACGAAGCCTCTTCACGCAAGTGATTGTTCTGCAACACAAGCCACACAACAACGGCGATAAGCACCACGCACAAGACAATTATAAATATCTCCATGTATATCCCTTTTTCGATTTGCGAATTTCTTCTGGCGTACCACATGCAACAACCATTCCACCACCACGGCCGCCTTCGGGTCCCATGTCAATGATGTAGTCTGCCTGAGAGATGACATCAGTGTTGTGTTCGATGACAATCACGGTGTTACCTTTATCCACAAGGCGGTTGAGCACAGACATCAGCGCCTTGATATCCTCATAGTGAAGTCCCGTAGTTGGTTCATCGAGGATATACATTGTGCGTCCGGTGTCACGGCGGCTGAGTTCACTTGCCAGTTTCACGCGCTGGCATTCGCCTCCGGAAAGTGTGGTCGAAGGCTGCCCCAGTTTAATGTAGCCAAGTCCCACTTCCTGAATCACCTTGATTTTATTGATTATCTGCGGTTGGTTCTCAAAGAACTCCACAGCCTGGTTGATGGTCATGTCGAGCACATCGGCAATCGACTTACCCTTGAAACGGACTTCAAGCGTCTCACGGTTGTAACGCTTTCCATGACACACTTCACAAGGTGACAGCACATCAGGAAGGAAGTTCATGGCAATGGTCTTGTAGCCATTTCCGCCGCAAGCCTCGCAGCGTCCACCCTTCACATTAAATGAGAATCGGCCTGACTTGTAACCACGGACACGGGCTTCCGGCATCTGCACAAACAGGTCACGGATGTCGCTGAACACACCTGTATATGTAGCAGGATTGCTTCTTGGCGACTTGCCAATTGGCGACTGATCGACCGTGACCACCTTGTTCAGGTGTTCCAGCCCAGATACTGACTCATATTTCAGAGGTTCACGCAGTGAACGATAGAACCGTTGACTGAGTATCGGTTGCAATGTGTCATTGATGAGGGTTGATTTGCCAGAGCCGCTGACTCCGGTGACACAGATGAGGTGCCCCAGTGGGAATGCCACACTGACATTCTTCAAGTTGTTTCCGCAGCAGCCTTTCAGTTCGAGCCACAATGGTTTCTCCACATCCTGCACCTTGTTTTCCTGATGCGTCATCACGCCACATCCTTTAAGGTAGCGTGCAGTGAGGGTGTCAGTCTTCATCAAGTCGGCAGGTGTGCCCTGGAACATCACCTCCCCACCCTTTCGTCCTGCAAGCGGACCAATGTCGATGATGTAGTCGGCGTTGAGCATCATGTCCTTGTCGTGTTCCACAACAATGACTGTGTTGCCCTCGTCACGCAGGCGTTTCAGCGAAGAAATCAAGCGGTCATTGTCGCGCTGATGAAGTCCGATGCTCGGTTCGTCAAGGATGTAGAGCACATTGACAAGTCGGGCACCAATCTGAGTGGCAAGTCGGATGCGCTGGCTCTCACCACCTGACAGCGACATAGAACTGCGGTCGAGCGACAGATAATCCAAGCCTACATCAAGCAGGAAAGTCAGTCGATTGCGTATTTCCTTGATGATTTCCTCTGCAATCTGGTTCTGGCGTTCAGTCAGTTGGGTGTGTACATCTGCCATCCAGTCATAGAGTTCACGGAGGTCCATCGTGACGAGATCGTGAATGTTCTTGCCTGCCAGACGGAAATGCAGTGCCTCACGGTTGAGACGGGCACCATGACATTCAGGACATGGCACTGTGGTATCAAACGATTCAGCCCATTTTTGAGCCTGTGCCGAATCGTCGGCTTCCTTCATCTGCTGAATGAATTTCTCCAGTCCCTCATACTGGATATACAAGTCGTTAGTCTGCTGGATATATGCGGCCTTGATGCGTATGCGCTCATTCGAACCATAAATAATGTCATTGACCGCATCATCCGTCATCTGGGCAATCGGTGTGTCGAGTGTATAGCCATGTTGTTCGAGCATTCCCTCCAGTTGCCAGAATATCATCGTGTTGTGATACTTGCCGACTGGAGCGAGTGCTCCGTTGCGGATGCTGAGCGAACGGTCGGGGATGAGTTTGTCAATGTCGATGAGCGACACATAGCCCAGGCCCTTGCAACAAGGACATGCACCCTGTGGGGAATTGAACGAGAAATTGTTTGGTGCCGGTTCATGATAACTGATGCCAGTGGTCGGACACATCAGCCTTCGCGAATAGTGCTTGATGTCGCCCCTGTCGGCATCCATCACCATAATCAGTCCCTCGCCCAGTTGCATTGCAGTTGCCACACTCTTGTTCAGTCGCTCTGTGTCCTTGCGGCTGACGCATATGCGGTCAACTACCACCTCAATGTTGTGATTACGGTAGCGGTCCAACTGCATCCCTGGCACAATTTCCTTGACATCGCCATCAATGCGTACACGCAGGTACCCCTTGCGGCCGAGACTTTCAAAGAGTTCACGGTAATGGCCCTTTCTGCTACGGACCACCGGAGCCAGCAACATGGTACGGCATCCGTTGTACTGCTGCACAATGAGGTCAACAATCTGTTCCTGGGTGTATTTCACCATAGGTTCGCCAGTCTCATAGCTGAACGCATCGGCTACACGGGCAAAGAGCAGTCGCATGTAGTCATATATCTCAGTGACAGTACCTACCGTACTGCGTGGATTCTTGTTTGTGGTTTTCTGTTCAATGCTGATCACAGGACTCAGCCCCGTAATCTTGTCCACCTCCGGACGCGACAGTCCACCAAGAAAGTTTCGCACATAAGCAGAAAAAGTCTCGATGTAGCGTCGCTGCCCCTCGGCAAAGATTGTGTCGAAAGCCAGCGACGACTTTCCACTGCCGCTCAACCCCGTTATCACAGTAAGGCTGTTGCGGGGAATCTGCACATCAATATCTTTCAGATTATGCACCCTGGCACCATATACTTTTATGAAATCATCGTTCATATTAGGCAATTCATCCTCCATTTTTAGTAATCGGATGCAAATTTACTAATAAATCCTTAAATATTCGTTGCGAATTATCAATTATTTCGTATCTTTGTCGCCAAGTGACAATGTACGCAAACCACCATCGTCTTTTACATTCGACAGGGAGCAACAAGACAAGGTCTTGACCATAGATACCTTGTAGGCTTTGAGATTACGAAAAGCCGATTTGTAGCGAAGCGATAGGTAACGAAGTGGAGGCCTACGGCACTCCTTTGTGGAGATAAACCTCCAGTCGTCGCAAACGAAGATACTCAATCTTCGCCGTCAACTGAGCAAGGACTTGCGAAAGTTGAATAAATTAACAATCAGACTTCATCAAACAGACAGTTATGAACAACATCAGCAGCGAAGCGCAAGCGTCATTAAGAAGCGCTATCATCGAATCGGTGAACAAGTTCGGAAGTGAAGAAGACTTTCAGGTAATCACTGACATACACATACAGTTTGACGCTGATACAGGCACATTGATTTTCTCCGATGATGAAGATGTCGAAATAACCCGTGTTGCCATTGAGGAATGGATTGATGCCGACGGAGAAGAGATTCAATGCCTTGTCGTCAGTCCACTCAAGGACATGCTACGCCAAGTTGATGCAGAAAAGGCGTTTGTCAACATCCCACTGTCCAAGCCATTCACCTTCGTCTTTGAAGACGAGAACCACGAGACAATTGAGGAACTTCACTTTGTCGATGACGACAACATTATCCTGACCACCGACCTACTGAAAGGACTCGACAAGGAACTCGACGAATTCCTTCTCGACCTCATGAAGGAAGATTAAGCAAACTGGCATCTGCTTGCCGGATGGTGTAGTTGTGAAGCGGCAAACAAAATCTAAACATACATTGAATAATTGCCAAACATACGGTGAATAATTGCCAATTGTGCGGTCAATAATACTAAAAGATGTACACTAAAACCAGAAAAGGCGTACAGCAGTTTTCTGAATGGTGTACATATGGATTCAAAAAGGTGTACACCTTACCGAAAAAAGGTGTACAGCAAACGGAGAAAAGGTGTACACTTTATTTCAAAAAGGTGTACACCTTTTATATATTGTCGAGCGCTCGTTAGAGCATTTACGAGCATTCGTTAGACCATTTATGAGCGCTCGTTAAAGCATCGACTACGATTCTTTCTGCATCACACAGTTACTTCTCGTAACATACTTCTACAATGGGAGCATCATGAGCGGCCTCAATCTTCACCAAAGTATCTATCGTAAAGTTGTGTGTACCTCTCATCCTTTTGCTGATTTCAGCTTCTGACTTGCCCAGCATATTGGCAAGATCTTTTTGATTAAGCCCTTTGCTCTTGAGAATCTCGTGAATCCTATCAACAATTTGGAATGACAGATTGACCTGTTCACGAACATACGGGTTCACACTATTACGCCTGTTTTCCAATATACTACTTCTTTTCATTTCGGGAAAATATATTTACAACCCATAGGTAATTTTTCGAAGAATCGCTACAATTCCGTCAATTTCTCCTCTTTGAGATGAATACTATGGATATTAATCTTTTCATATTCCTCGACCAATTCGATACTTTATTGCTGCTCCATCGTCTTAACTTTTGAGTTAATTCGTTGTAAAGGTAATACATATTCTAGAAACGGACCAAGACTGTACTTAAAAGTATATTGACAACTTGACCGAGTAAGCAAGATTATTAACAAAGAAACAGCTGAAAGGTCATCTAATAAGAGTATTTAATGTGTTTTTTAAAATATTTCTGCCAAATAGTATTGTCGTATCGCAAATTATCTTTATATTTGCGGTGTCCTTCGGGAGAAATCGGAGGATGGAGGCGTATTTGCTTTATCTTGAAAATCGAATCTGGAAAATTCAATCTGAAGAAAGATATAGTTAAGGACGCTTATGTTGTTGTATTCGTTAGGTATGCTCACGCTGCCAATGTATACAAGCAGCGTGGGTGTATTAATTGTTCATTTCTTCAAGGTTTTCCAGAGCCAGATTTTCGATGAGCAGATAAGTTCCCACGCTTTCTTAATGTCTAATTCTTAATACTGAATTCGGGGGCTTATAAGGAGTTGCAAAATGCCTATGACGACATCATGACAATACCTAGGAGGTCGTTTCTATATTATTCAATACCTTTTCATTACTTAATAACTAATAATTCCATATTCTATTATGAACGAAAAACCATTATTTTCATTGTTTTCAGAGAACAAAGAAAAATTAGAAGGAAAATTGCAAGGGCTTAGTTTGCCCAAAGATGTAAAAGCCGTTGAATCTATCGTGGAGGATTTCTTTACTGATATTTTCAATGAAAACGGGGAATATAGACAGCATCTTACTCAATCTGAAGATTATATTCTTCAAGCTGCAATTAATATTATTAATGCCCAATGTTCAATGACTGTTGAATTAACTTCTAAAATTGCAGATGCAGAAATACCACCAATGTCAAAACCTCACGAATTTAAATCTACGGAAAATAATAAATTAGACTCATGCATTAAAAAATCTCAATTTCCTATTGCAATTGGAGGCGCTGGAATTGGTAGCGCAACAGGTGCACTATTATTCGGGAGCTGGGGCGCAGTTATCGGAGCTATTGCTGGTTCTGCTGTTACATTGTATTATAATAAACAAATACAGAGTATTATATGCAAGAAACAAGAACACTCAAACGGAGAAGAAACATCATTCCCTGAGAATACGGACAAAGTGGATATTTATGAGCAGCCAATCAATGTAGAAACATTTACAAGTGTTATGTCTAACATTTGTCAATCAATTGATGCCTTAATTGCTACATTCAGATCTCAAGTCAACCGAATTGTAAATAAATACGAATCAATAGAAAAACCTACTTTGGAAAGTGACTATCAAGAATTAGTTGAGAATGTACAGTCATTAATGGGGGCATATCTAATGAGTTCTGAGACCGAATTGCGGTCAAAACGTATTGACCAAAGGATTCTGCTACTTTCTGAATGTTTTGAGAACTACAATATGTTCTTCGTAAGCTATGACGGAAACAATAAGGATATGTTCAATTTACAACAGTCAGATACTGTGCAAGAAGATACGATGGTATTGCCTGCTGTCGTAAAGGATAGCAGAGTCATAATTAAGGGAAAAGTATTCACTAAATAATAAAAGACAATAATATGAATAACAATTGGATTGTCAGTCAAGACAAATCAAAGCACAAATATGTAGTAGGCATAGATTTAGGTCATGGAGAAACTTCTGCAGCATATGCAGAAATCGGATGGGATCAAGAAATGGGGACTTTGGAACCAGTAAAGGATATAGACCTGCCTCAAGACAAAACTTATGTAATACCATCAGCTATTGCAATAGAAAACAATGGAGATGTTCATATCGGCTCAGATGCGTTTGAATACCCTAATGCAGAACTTCATGTATGCTTCAAGCAACAGCCAATAAGTATAGACGGCAAATCAGAACAACTAATGATTAAATTCATGAAGGCTGTATATGAATTAATACGTGAGCGTATGGGAGCGATACTCACAGATACAAATCATATTGTATACATAGCAACGCCTTCTGGTTGGGATAAAGCTACTCAAGAGTTATATGGCCAAATGGCCGCAAATGCCGGAATTCCTATCGGTGGAGTGACGTGGGAATCACGTGCTGCTTTCATAAAAGCTCAAAGCAGTGCCGATTCTGGATTGCCTCAATATGTTGACCAAGGAGCTATTGTATTTGACATGGGTTCCAGTACCTTGGATTTTACTTATATCAGTACAGATGTAATCCGCGATAATCAAAAGCCTATCGACTTCGGTTATAATTGTGGAGCATCTATGGTAGAAAAGATTATGTATGAACAATTGCGAGAAGAAAATGACGTAGTTAATGATTTTGAACATAAATATCCGAAGGCAACAGATCGGTTGCTCTTTGAAATGAGAAAAGGAAAAGAAGAGTATTACAGAAAAGCAGAACATAAATTACGCAAGACTGTAGACTTTTACCAATTGGTTAATGATGAAGACATGGACATAATTCGTTGTGTCTATGGACCAGGCGAGTTAGATAATTTGCTTTCTTCAAAAGGATATGTTGGCAAAATTAGATGTGCAATGCAAGACTACAAAGAAAACCATATAAACGGCAAGCCAATACATGCTGCATTTTTTACAGGAGGGGCTTCCCGTATGGATTTCTTACAAGATATGGTCAAGGAATTATGGGGTGTTGATTATGTATTCCGCGACCAAAATCCATCTTTGACCATCTCGCAGGGTGTAGCAGAAGCTGCAAGAAGTGATATCCGCTCAGGAGGTGCAGGTAATATTAAATCTCAGATTAAGAAAATCATGGCTGACATCGATGTCTATGATAACTTTGCGAATTTATTGGGAGAAAAATTAGAATCAGAGATAACAAATAGTATTGCTGGTCCAGTAATTAGCTTCAAAGATTCTAATGAAGATTTATGCTTAGCAGTTTTGCAAACATCAATTGAAGGTTATATTAAAGAAGATATTGGCAATATCGGTGCATGGGCAAAAGAATGTATGGAACATGCTTTTGATGAAGCTACAACCGAAATCCGTGAGCAGATGAGCAAGAAAATGGCTAATTATTCCAAGTCTGACATAACGATGGGAAAACTATCTGCCAAAGAAATTGAGCTGCCAGAGTTTAATTTGGACATAATTTCAGACCAAATACAATCACTTGCTAATACATTTACAGAAAGTGCTGATGGGTGGACAAATGTTATTACAGGTGCCGCCATCGGAGCTGTTGCAGCCTTCATTTTTACAGGACCTATCGGTTGGATTGCAGGCATAGGCACTTTCCTATGGAATACTATTTTCGGAGAAAACGAAACAGAAGAAGAAAAGAGGGAGAAAGCCAGATACAAAGATCTCAATGCAGAAGAACGTCTTAAAGTTTATAACGAGTTTAGCAATAATTGGGACGATATTAGTGGGAAGGTGCATAATGCCATACTAAATGTTCTTGCTGATTCTAGTATCAAACAGAAAGTTAATTCTCAATGCAAGGCCGTCCTTCGCAAATATGCAGAAGATTGCCTTCGTCAAACCCGCTTAATGCTTGATTAGTATGAATAATATCACAAAACAAAGTGAAAGTGCCCTCAAGATGTATGCAGCAACGGCAATGTCACAAACATTGTCGTTCTGCATGGAACGAAAATATCTTGAAGGAATAGGTGATTCAGAGGTAAATCCTTTGTTTCAATTAGCTGAAGTAAAAGGAACTCCAAAATCTCCAGTTTCATGGATTGGCATTACCCAAGTCGGCAAACCATTGAAAGACGATGCAGAATTTTGTTTTACTGCAATGCAGAAAATACTGTATTCTTGCTTCTTGCCTCAATCTGCCCAATTGTTGTTTTTGGTCACAAATGACGGAATATCCAATAAAATGTATATTGGGGTTCGACCGTTGAATAGCACAATAGACAAACGGTTTGCTAAGCATTTAAGTGATTTTATGAAAGGTCAATGGCCTGGATTGAAATGCGATGTAATTACTGATCAGGAGCAAAACCGATTGAGAAATTATGCAAGCCAAAGTTATGTTTCTGGAAAGACCGACAATGTTTCTGCAATTACAGGTATACCTTCAATGGAAAGCCAGTACAAAACGATATATCCAGCCACTATTGATCAGCTTTTGGCGGGAATGAATGGATGTAAAAATTTTGCATATCTCGTTGTAGCCGATCCGATTGATAACTCTGAGGTTGATTCAATGTTATATCAGTGTAGGGAAATGAATGGTCAAGCAGAATCGTTAAAATCATTCAATATTTCCGAAGGTAAAACAGAAGGACTATCTCGTTCAATAACTGAAGGTTCCAATTGGAGCCATTCGGATGGTACGAATTCAAGTAAAAGTGGTAAAGACTGGGAAGGTGCCTGGAACAAAATAAAAGGAAGTGCAGGTTTGGGACTTGCCGTGGGTGGAATAGCTGTTGCTGCAAGCGTAGCATTCCCTCCAGCTGCAGCAACCATGGGAGCTATTGCCTCAAGCATAGGCGCAAACGGAATGATTGCAGCAGGTAGTACATTAATTGGTTTGATGGGTAATAAATCTGTCGGTGAATCTCATTCTGATAGTTTTGGGGGGTCCCGATCAGTAACTGACGGTATGAGTGAGAGTCAATCGCAGACGATCAGCCACAATGTGGTAAATAAACATATTGAAGCCGTTAGTGAGCATCTATTCTATCAAAGTAAGAGAATTGAAACAGGTAAGGCCGTAGGTATGTGGAAAGTTGGTGCTTATCTTATAACAAGTAAAGAATCCGACTCCAAATCTGGAACAATGCAATTACGTTCAATTCTAAGCGGACAAGAATCAGTTTTTGAGCCAATCAGAACAATCGATATAACAGAACATTTGCACATTGAAGATTCATTCGCAAGACTTCAGACTCCAAACATCTATATCCGAACGAATGGTGGAAACAATTTTGAGCATCCTTTGGGCAACAACTACAAAGAGTTAAAAACTGTATTGACAACAAAGGAATTATCTTATTTGGTGAATTTTCCATTACGTTCTGTCCCAGGTATTAGCGTTGTTGACAGCACACCAGAATTCAGTCTCAACAAGCCAACAATGGAGGGCACTAATATTGCCAATTTCGGCAAATTACTATACGGTGGATCTTCAACAAGTATTGATTATGAACTTTCTATTGATTCTCTTTCTAAACACACTTTGCTATCAGGAATAAATGGAACAGGAAAGACCAATACCGTTCAAGCTATTTTGAATAGTGTAAAGAATAAAATGCCGTTCTTAATAATTGAACCTGCCAAAACTGAATATGTTGATTGGGCAATTGAACACAATAAAAAGTTTCCAAATGAACGAATTGACATTTATATTCCTGGTTGCAAAAAGTACAGAGGCTCTTTTGTTCCTAAACCATTGCGCATTAATCCGTTTGAAATAGTGTGGCTGAATAGTCAGCAAGAACCTAATGTGCTAACCCATATCGATAGGTTAAAATCAACTTTTGCTGCAGCATTTCCAATGTACGATATTCTCCCTGTTTTGATGGAGGATTTAATATATACTGTTTATCAGAATAAGTCCACAGATTGGCTGTCTCAAGAACCTAGATATGGTCATACTCTTCCACCTACATTGAACAGTATGAGTACCAGTGTCGACAGAGTAATAGGGAACAGACAATACGAAGAACGAATAGAACGAAATATGAAAGCCTGTCTAAATACACGTATTGATAGTTTAAAAAGGGGATGGAAAGGTGACATGCTTAATGTGGTTCATTCTACACCTTGGGATGAGTTGTTTGGTAGGCCTTGCGTTATCAATTTATCATATGTAGGCGATGATGTAGACAAAAGTTTCTTTATGGCTTTAATTCTGCAACTTCTGTATGAATTCCGTACTGCACAAGCAGAGATTGGTCAAATTGATTTTAACGGCAATATTTGTAAGCATCTGACCGTAATCGAAGAAGCACATCGGGTCATGATGAAATGCGAAAATCCAGAACTTCCTCAGTATAAATCTGCTATGATGTTTAGTAATATGTTGTCTGAAATCCGAGCATATGGTGAAGGTATGTTCTTGGTTGATCAAGTTCCAACAAGATTAATACCTGACGCTATTAAAAACACTAATACAAAAATTACTCATAGATTAGTCTCTGAAGATGATTGCAAAGCAATAGCCGAATCAATGGGTATAAACAAAGAACAACGTTTAATTATTCCAAAACTTAGAGTTGGGCAGTGCATTGTTTCTACATCATTGTCCACTGACAAGCATTGGGTACAAGTAAATAAAGTCAAGTAAGTTATGTTTGATCTTGAAGGAATAAACAACAATACAAAAGGCATTGAGAATTCTAGCAAGTCTTTTGAAATATCAGAATCTCAACACTCATATCTGAAAGAACTGGATGTCCCTTCAGATGTTTGGAGTGAGATGAATGCTTCAGACAGAACCTCCTGCCTATCCTCAATCATAGATAGATTTGAAGAATTGGGTATAGTTGCAGTAGAAGTAATTGATGAAATAATCTCCGAAATATTCTCGCCAGAAATTGTTGAAGAATACAAAAAAATAGAAGCTGCCCCTCAAGACTGTGAGCAAATAGAGCAAGTTTCTGATATTCTTGCTTGTTCGCATGAGTTTGAAATAGATAATTGGGAACAATTGACTTTTGACGAGAGAGTCACAGCATTGAATGAACTTGAAATCAAAATTTCCGAAATAGAACATCGTCCAGCATGTCCTGTGTTGTGTGAAGATATGGGACCAATCCAAGTTTGTTTTGGGCAAATAGGCGGTATGATGGGTGGATTTAGCCCTGAAACAAAGACTATCAGACTTAATACAGAATTGATCGAATCAAATGATCCTGTAGTCTTGCGTGAAACTCTTGATACTATTATTCATGAAGGGAGGCATGCATATCAAGATTATAATGTCAATCAATGCGAAATACACCCAAGACATTCGGAAGTCGAAAGTTGGGCAGAGACCATGGATGGGGGTAAGTGGGGCTATTTTGGTGATACAAGCACTTTGCTCGGCCAACGATTATATGAGCAACAATCAATTGAGATAGATGCAAGAAACTTTGCTGCTGATGTTATGGATAAATTCGACAAAAAACAATATGCTTAATATGGACATAGATAAAATATCAACTATACTTAAAGAACGTGGATATGATGCTCGTTCTGCAAAATTGGTCGCTTCTGACTCAATGTCCCTTTCTTCGCCATTAAATGATTATTTTGAAAGTTGGCTTAATTCAACAACAGATTTACATGATTATGCTTATGCAGGATATTCTGTTTATAAGTTGATGAATGACCGCAATATGACATATCCTGCGGCTATCCTTACAATGGATTGGCTGATAAAAGAACCGGAAAAAGCAATCATTAGTCTAAGAAAAGGAATTAAATAATGGCTACTTTCGTATTAACTGCATTACACAATATTGACCGTCCCCAAATTGGATTACATATTGATAGGGGACAACAACTCAATATAAATTTAAATATGAATGGAATCACACCGGTTAATTTGTTTAACAATTCCAGGTGTCAGTCTCTATTAGCACAACAATTTCGAGTTAACGGAATTGATGTTCCAATTACGGACGTAGGTATATATAGTAGGGGACATTGGGACATTAAAATGAAATAATATGATGGCAATGATTCACAAGTGCCCTCTGTGTGGTAATTATGTAGAGGGAAAATTAGAAAGATCAACCGTCAGTAAAGTAGCTAGAAATGTCGTTAAGAGTGGTGGTATGAAAACTGTTCTTGGCGGTGTTGGCAGTATAGTGCCAGGTTTCGGTACATTAGCAGGAATTGCTACTGGCGCAGCAGTTGATGCACTTTATGGAAATAAAATAAAAGAAAAGGTTGACGAATTGGTTGATGAATATATAGAGGATAATGAATATTCGTTCAGATGCCCCAAATGTGGATATACTTGGGCAGAAAATGCAGATTCAGGAATAATGTCAATTACTCCGGCAGTATATGATGACGTGAAGAAAATTATTGTAGATTGTTTGGGCGTTGATGAATCGCAAGTGACATATTCGGCAAGCTTTATGAATGACTTGGGTGCTGATGATCTTGACGCGGTAGAATTGATTATGAGGTTTGAAAGTTATTTTGGAATATCAATTTCTGATGAAGAAGCGGAACGAATTCATTCTGTAGGCGATGCTTTAGAATGTATAGATATCGCATTATCAAGGAAACGATTCATGCCAGAATCAAAAGAGCCAGAAAGCCCAAATAATGAAGACAACATAAATTCCCCACAACAAATATTAATCAGTTCTATGTCAGAGGGAGATATGGAGTATTTTAACGAGTTTTACGAGATTATTAATAGTGGTGAGGTTTCAGAGCGTGACACTCGTTTTTTGGCAAAAATAAGAGTTGCAAACGGTATCAGTGAACAGAGGGCATTGGAGCTGGAATTATTGGCCAAGCAACAAATACACCTTTCTCCTAAAGAACAGGAATATATTGACGAGTACAAAGAAATGGTGAGAAGTGGTTCAATATCGGATCGCGACCGATGATTCCTGCAGAAAATCAAAGAAGTAAATGGAATTTCGGATAGTCGTGCAGAGGAACTTGAAAAAATGACATGCCAACTCATACAAGCATAACTTTCCAGATTCAAGGGTAATTCAGTATCCATCATTTCACCACTTCCTATAAGGGGGGTGGTGATTTTGTTTATTCATAAAGACTGTGCTATGCAATATACCGATCAAGGTTCTGCCAATGTTCACAGTAGTGACAAAGATGATGCTTTTTTATGCACAATATTTATCATTGGAAAGGGATTGTCCGAAACCGTTTTGGACGTAAAGGGAGAGTCAAGAGATTGGATACCCCGTCGGAACTACCTTTCCTTAATACTGCTAATAACAATACCGAAGTATACCACATAATATAAGAACATGCGAGTTCTCTAAGGAACATCCAAACAATGGTAGTTGCAGATTATTCTCCACTTGTACCGGTAGCATATCATCTCACTTAATTAATGGTACATAGAAGTGTGTAGTTATTATCCCTATTCCCTTTGCAATCTCCCCGTTTCTTACAACCTTTGCAACGACCAACCAAATTACGATATGAAACAAACAGGACAATGCCCCCAACTGTGGTTCGGAGGATGTTGAACATTACAATTGAAGAACTTGTGAATGTATGGAGTGTGGTGAGAGTTGGAGAGAATAATATGTACTTGCAATAAATATACCTCCAAAAGGAATGAGTTCTCAGATTTTATTTGTACCTTTGCCAGGTCATGTTATGATTATCGCTTGATTTCTAATCGCAACACTAAGTTAAGTGAAACATCTGACATGGCAAACCCTGGGCAACTTTATGTTGCTCTGAATATTAAACAGTATTAAGAACATTAGTGTTGCGGAAAGGATTAATACTATGTCATTCTATATAGGTTTATACGACAAGTCAAAAGCTCCGCAAAAGAAGGAAGAATTGGCAGAATGGCTTCACCAGCAAACGGATTACAATGTTCAAGACGGCATCTACGATGATATTTCCATTGTGTCAAATCCCAATTTGGAAAAAGCCTACCGAGAACTTATCAAGGTCTTTCCTGCTGGCAACGGAAGGGATGCTCTGCCCGAAGAAGAACAGATGGAGGACTTTGACGATTGGTGGGCAGATTATGCCATAACCGACGGGCTTGTTTACATACAGTTTGGTTCTGCTCATGGAAAAGAAGCAAACGACATGGTTATTCAATTGGCAGAAAAGTACGACCTTGGAATATTTGACCCATACGATGACACTTATGCCGTAGCCGAAGAACATGAAAACCAATCACCAGCCACGGTTACATACATTCCAAAGCAACCATACCCACTAACCGACCCGGCACTATATTCCAACCGCTATTATGATGCCGACAGAATGACCATAATTCAGACAGTCAAGGCCTCCTTTGACAACAGTCACAAATGTGCCTACTCTTCATTGAAGATATGGTTTTTCCACACATTTACCATTTCATTCCTTCTATGCCTTGCAGCGTCAATATGTCTTTTCATTTTAGTATTATGTAAGGAAGGTATAGAAGAAGTGACATCCAACAACAAATGGTATATGTTCACGATACCTTTAATATTAATTCCATACACTTTATTGTATTCATATTGGGCAGAGTTTCTTGTTCCTCGTAATGATCGTCTGAAAAAAGCAAAGTTACACAAGTAATATGTTTTTGACAAAATAAATGTCACATCCTATGTCACTAACAGATTTTTTAGCATGGAATGTTCTTGAAGATGTTGCAGAAGACATTGAAAGAGAAGAGCGAGAGGAGTCTGATTCATACGAAACAGGCAACAATGTATATGACAGAGATAATGAATCGAGAGATGCTGACAATGATTATTAAATATGGACAAGAAAATTGACACTGAAACTGGTGGAATGGATGCGCAAAGCTCTGACATTCTACAACACTCATACAAGTATATCCTATTAGTTTTTGCGTTCATCGCCTCCTCGTTGAATATGGCAGCACGCAGCCAGCAGCAGGCAGCCGACATAGCCGCCCGCTTCCTGAACAGTCTGCCCAGCACATCCGACACAGTCAAAGGAACACGGACACATAAGTCCACAGCCCTCAGCCTTGCCCATACACGGTATATACTGCAAGAAGATAGCGAAGCTGTCACTCCCATTGTAGCCTTCTATGTATTCAATCAGGCAGATGGAGGTTATGCCATCGTCTCAGCCATTGACGGCACCCCCGACATACTCGTCTATTCCGATAAAGACACTTTTTGTGCCGACCGACTCAATCCCGGCTTTGCCTTCTGGCTCAACATGCTACAAGAGGAACTCTCTGCCGTACAACAGCAAAAAAACTATACCGTTCGTACAGACTCCAAAACCTCCCCTATCGCCCCATTACTCGTCAACGACCGTGGCGAAGCCATCAACTGGCATCAGCTGGAACCCTACAACAGCCTTTGCCCCACTAACTATCTCACTGGCGAACAATGTGCTACTGGGTGTGTTGCCACGGCTGCCGGTATGGTACTTGCCAAATGGCGCTATCCCGAACAGGGCATAGGGCAGAAAACTATCTACTGGCAAGACATACGTCCCAGCAACGAATCAAGTATATTACAAAACGAATTTGTTGAACTCACAGCCGACTTCCAGAACACCCACTACGACTGGAACAATATGCTGCCAACCTACTTGGGCGTGGAAACCACTCCGGAGCAGAAAACGGCAGTAGCCACTCTGCTCTATCATCTGGGCATTGCAAGCGAAATGGTATATGACATTGCAGAAGCAGGTGGAAGCGGCACCTATACAGATTACATGGCAGCAGGTTTGGAGGAACATTTCGACTATCGCTACGACAAGTTCGTCTCCACCCTTTCAGAAGAGGAATACACCTGCTACGGAACATTTCCGAGTCATGCCCACACATCGGAGTGGAATGTCACCAAAGACCAGCTCGCCGACTTTTTCAATGCAGATCTGGAAGCCGGACGCCCCATCATTGTGGGAGGAGAGGACAAAAACGACGGACACCAGTTCGTCTGTGACGGAAGGGACGAGCGCGGCTATTTCCACTTCAACTGGGGATGGAATGGCAGCGGCAACAACTACTGCCTCCTCACCAGCCTGATACCGGAAGGACAGAAAACCAATTTCTCTCTTTGCATAGATGCCATCATCGGACTGGAACCTAAGTTCACGCCTACCGACATCACCTCGGCTCCTTCATCCAGTCGCCCTGCCACAAAGACTCTTCGCAATGGCAAGTTACTCATACACCACAACGACAAGACCTATAATGCCCAAGGCATTCATGTGAAGTAAAGCATGAATCATAAATACTAAGACATCTATATCTTCATGGCCAAAGCAGCGTATGTTCAGCCCCGAAGAAGTGCTCCTTCGACCACAAAAGTCCACTGCTTCGGCCACGAAAACCCACTGCTTAAAACCCTAAAACCCACTGCTTCGGACACCCCCACTGCTTCGGAACTATATTTCTATATCATCGAGATTAAGGAAATATAGTTTAGGCATAGAGATAAGAATTGTTATAAGGTTCGGAATCAGTCTCAATAACTAAAATCCTGAGTCCATTTGCAACTATTTATCACAGGAATACCGTCCACCATTGAGACTTCAAATCTTATGACTCTTTCACCTTGAATCTCATAGTCTGTTTCTTCTGGCCTTAATGTAGCGTAGTAATACTGACCATCATAGGTAATACCAGTCATTGTTGTCAAGATTTCTTCTCCTGCACCCCAACCACCAATGAGCCAACTTCCCCAGCCCTCACCATCGTAATCATACTCATCACGAAGGATTTGCTTCATGTTTGCGCTACAATGTTTATTAATCCATTTATCTTCAAATATTTCGGAGGTACCTTTGGGGGTATATATGTCTGCAAGGAATTGCTTAATGGTCTCAATTTGTTGGTTTTCTTCTTCCTTGTTTTCTACTTCAAGACCTTCTTCTACGGTTGCCTCCTCAGAATCCGCAAACATAGTTAGTGAATCTTCTGTGTCTGCCTCAATTGTTCCATTGTCCCTTGTGTTGTTTGTGCATGCAACCATTCCCATGGATAGAAACAGTATTGAAAGTGGTAATTTTCTCATATCTTATGCTATAATCTTTAAGTTATTGATGCAAAAGTACAAAAAAGGGTGTGAACATGAGCGAATATACTGAACATTTTTTAGATAATTAATTAAAATCTGGTAAAAACGGGCAGACTTTTCAACATAAAAGCTCAGTTGTAGATTTCAATATCCACATGAACACAACAACCGCAAGCATCTCTGTGACGGATACTTGCGGTTGGGTTTCTATGATTAATGTAATGAAAAGACAGTGAGCACAAGCCTCAGAGTGTCTTTACAGGCAGGTTTTACTGCTTTGCCCTTACAATGATGTCAAGACATTCACGGCACTTGTCGGTAACATATTGCCAGTCCTCTGCTGCCACCTTATCCTTTGGGAAAAGCTTGCTGCCCATGCCTACGCAATAGACTCCTGCCTTGAACCAAGCAGTAAGGTTTTCTTCGGTCGGAGCCACGCCACCAGTGACCATAATCTTTGACCATGGCATTGGTGCCTTCATGCCTTTCACAAAGGCTGGACCATAGACATCGCCAGGGAACACCTTGCAGAGGTCGCATCCCAGTTCCTGAGCCTTTCCCACTTCACTGACTGTACCACAGCCCGGGCAATAAGGGACAAGGCGACGGTTGCAAACAGGGGCTATGTCGGCATTGAACAGAGGACCTACGACGAAGCAGGCTCCAAGCTGAATGTAAAGGGCTGCGGTGGCAGGGTCAACCACACTGCCTACACCCATTGCCAGTTCTGGACATTCCTTTGCTGCAAACTTTACACACTCGGCAAACACCTCATGGGCAAAGTCGCCACGGTTTGTAAATTCAAAAGCACGGACACCACCTTCGTAGCATGCCTTTATCACTTTCTTTGCAATCTCTGCATCTTTATGATAGAACACAGGAACCATGCCCGTGTCACCAATCTTTGCCATAACGGCAAGCTTATCAAATTTTGCCATAATTCATTTATATTTGTTGTAGATTCGTAGTCGAGAAGTTACAGGAAGTGCTATGCGACACTCAGTTGCCAACTACTTAACTACCGACTACCTAACTACTGACTACTATCAAATTGTTATCTCTGTACACGACCGTTTGCATTACCACCTGCAAGAGCCTCCACCTCATCAATGCAGACATGGTTGAAGTCGCCAGGGATGGTGTGTTTCAGTGCACTGGCTGCCACAGCAAATTCGAGAGCCTCACCCTGAGTTGCCTTTGTGAGCAGACCATGAATCAAGCCACCAGAGAAGCTGTCGCCACCACCCACACGGTCGATGATTGGGTCGATGTCATAACGCTTTGACTGATAGAATTCCTTGCCGTCATAAATCAGAGCCTTCCATCCGTTGTGGGTAGCGCTGAAACTCTCGCGAAGTGTTGAGACCACATACTTGAAACCAAATTCCTGCATCATCTGGCGGAAAATGCCTTCATAGCCAGCAGCGTCAGTCTTGCCACTTTCTACATCAGCATCAGGCTTGAAACCGAGACAGAGTTCTGCATCTTCCTCATTGCCGATGCATACATCGACATACTGCATCAGAGGACGCATCACGCTGATGGCCTTTTCGCTGGTCCAGAGTTTCTTGCGGAAATTAAGGTCACAACTGATGGTGACACCGTGGCGCTTTGCTGCTATACATGCCTGACGCAGACATTCTGCACTGGCATCGCTTATTGCAGGAGTGATACCGCTCCAATGGAACCAGTCAGCATCCTGAAAGATCTTGTCGAAATCGAAGTCCTCGGGCTTTGCCTCAGCAATAGCGGAATGTGCACGGTCATAGATAACCTTCGATGCACGCATTGAAGCACCAGTTTCGGCATAGTAAAGTCCGACACGGTCGCCGCCACGGGCAATGAAGTCGGTGTTCACTCCGAAACGGCGCATTGCATTGAGAGCAATCTGGCCAATTTCATGCTTCGGAAGTTTTGACACGAAATAGCATTCGTGGCCAAAGTTGGCACAACTGATAGCAACATTTGCCTCACCGCCACCGGGGATAATATTAAATTTATCAGCTTGAACGAAACGGTAATTACCTTCAGGAGAAAGACGGAGCATCAGCTCGCCCATTGTAACAATCTTTGCCATAATTATAATGTTATAAGAGTTAAAATTTAAAAGTTAAGAATTAAGAGTCGAAGCAAGAAGATATCTGTTGTCAACTCGTTCTCATACATTGTATGTCTGTAATGATTCGAAAGTAGAGTTTTGTTTTTGCGTGCAAATATAAGAATTTTTAACGATAGGAAAGTAGTTTTAACAAGAAAAAAGCCCATTCACATTGCTTTTTAGCAAAAATTCTCTATCTTTGCAGAGGTTTATGTACACATGTTACAACCACCAGTAAAAAGAGTCAATAAGTATTCGACACATTTTTATATAAAGAATAGTCACATATTTTGTTTTAGGGTATGGAATTCAATCAGCAGAAAATACGCATCAAGGACATTGCCGAAATGGCAGGTGTCAGTGTAGGGACAGTTGACAGAGTACTTCACGGTCGTAGTTGTGTATCAAAACTCGCACTTGAGAAAGTACAGAAAGTGCTCGATGAAATCAACTATGTCCCCAACCACTATGCCAGCGCACTCGCAAGCAACAAAGTATATAAGATTGCTGCCATACTGCCTATGCACCAGGAGGACAGTTACTGGGCACGAGTTGAAACGGGACTCTATGAGGGAGTGAAACGATATGCGGATTTCAAATTGGCATTCAAGGTGTTCCACTATGACCAGTTCAATGAAGAATCGTTTGAATCGCAATGCCGCAACATTCTGTCGTTCGACCCTTGCGCCGTCATCATCGGCCCTATCTTCAACCACCGAATCATGTCGCGTTTCACTAAAAAGCTGGAAGCGAAGGACATCCCCTACTCCCTGCTTGACTCTTACTGGTCGGACCTCAATCCAGTGACATTCTATGGTCAGGATGCACGCCGAAGCGGCGAATTCTCGGCAAAGATCATTCTTATGGCAGCAGCACAGCATCGCAAGATTGCCTTGTTCAAGTTGCTGGGCGAGGGTCGAGTTGCCAGCCGCCAGCAGTTGGAGCGTGAGGAAGGTTTCCGTGAATATGTCAAGGCACACAGCCCAGAGACAGAAATCATCGACCTCAACCTTTATGCATACGACAAAGAAGGCATGAAGGATTCGATGCACTCCTTCTTCACTGAAAATGCTGACATTCGGTATGGTCTGTCGTTCAACTCTTCCATCCATGTCATTGGAAACTTCCTGAAAGACAACATGCCCGACCACCCACACATCACTCTGTTGGGATATGATGCCATCGATGTCAACATCCGCTGCATGCGCGATGGCTATGTTGATTTCCTTGTCGGTCAGCACCCACAGCATCAGGGTCTCAACTGTTTCCGCAGCATCTTCAACTCATGTGTCCTCCACATGAAGCAAGAAGTACTCCACTACATCGGAATCGAGTTGATTATGCCTGAAAACCTTGATTTCTACAAAGACTGATGACAATGCCATTGGCACTGTACGAGTACCAATGCCCCTTAAACCCTAATATCTATGTTCGAACTCATATCAGACTATGAACCAACGGGCGACCAACCCGAAGCCATACGCCAATTGACCGAGGGAGTCCAAAGCGGATTGCCAGCACAGGTGTTGCTCGGTGTAACTGGTTCAGGTAAGACATTCACCATAGCAAATGTCATCAAGAACATAGGAAGACCGACACTTATTCTCAGCCACAACAAGACTCTGGCACACCAGCTCTACACCGAGATGAAAGGTTTCTTCCCGAACAACGCCGTAGAGTACTATGTCAGTTACTACGACTACTATCAGCCAGAAGCCTATCTGCCAGCTACTGACACTTACATCGAAAAGGACCTTGCCATCAACGAAGAAATTGACCGGCTACGCATTGCTGCCACCCGCGAGCTCATGTCAGGGCGCAAGGATGTCATCGTGGTCAGTTCGGTGTCATGCATATTTGGCATGGGCTCTCCTGTTGACTTTCAGGAGAGTGTCATCCCTGTTGCAGTTGGACAAGCCCTCGACATAAATGCCTTTCTGCGCAAGCTTGTGGATTGTCTGTATGTCAGAAACGACCTTGAACTGACTCGTGGTCACTTCCGCGTCAAGGGCGAAGTGGTTGACATCTATCTGGCATACGATGAACGCATACTCAGAGTGTGCTTTGCATGGGACGAGATAGAAAGCATCACCGAAGTCGAACCCACCAACGGCACGGTCATTGGGCAGGTCAACGACTACAAGATATATCCTGCCAACTTGTTCATGACTTCGAAAGAGCGCACACAAGAGGCAATTCAAAAGATACAGGACGACCTTGTTGAACGCATAAAGTTCTACGAAGAAATTGGCGACGAGGTGAAACGCAACCTCATCGAGACTCGTGTGACCAACGACCTTGAGATGATTCGCGAACTTGGCCACTGTTCAGGCATCGAGAATTACAGTCGTTATTTCGACGGTCGCCAGCCTGGCGAAAAGCCTTATTGCCTGCTCGACTTCTTCCCAGACGACTTCCTCCTCGTTGTCGATGAAAGCCACGAAACCATTTCACAGATTGGAGCCATGTATGGGGGTGACCGTCATCGCAAGGAGACTCTCATCGAATACGGTTACCGACTGCCAGCCGCACTCGACAACCGTCCACTCACATTTGAAGAGTTTGAGGCAATGACTCCACAGACCATCTACATGAGTGCCACTCCTGCCAAATACGAGTTGGAACGCTCAGAGGGAGTCATCGTGGAACAGGTGGTACGTCCTACTGGTCTGCTTGAACCAGAAATCGAAGTGCGTCCAAGCGAGCACGAACTCGATGACCTGATGGAAGAAATACAGCAACGAATCGAACGGAGTGAACGAGTACTCGTGACAACAACCTCCAAGAAAGAAGCGGAGGAACTGTCGGAGAACATGATTAACCACTATGGCATCCGATGCAATTACATCCACAGCGACGTCGATGCCTTCGAGCGCGTTGAGATTCTCAAAAAACTGCGTCAAGGTGAATACGATGTGCTGATTGGTGTCAACCTGCTGCGTGAAGGCCTCGACCTTCCCGAAGTGTCGCTTGTGGCAATACTCGATGCCGATAAAGAAGGTTTTCTGCGCAGTTACCGTTCTCTGACTCAGACCATAGGCCGTGCTGCACGAAATGTCAACGGCAAAGCTATCCTTTATGCCGACAACATCACAAAAAGCATGCGCCAAACCATTGACGAGACTGAACGCAGGCGAATGAAGCAGTTGAAGTACAACGAAGAGCACCACATCACTCCGACCCAGATAAAGAAGGCACAGCAAAACATCAGGGAAGGCAAGCATGTGGACTATGTTGGCCGTGCATACATCGAGGAGTCTTTCCTCAAAGCAGCCGAAGACCCAGTTGTATGCAAAATGGACCTCGAACAACTCGTAAAGTCCATCGAACATACTCGCAAGCTGATGGAAGCAGCTGCCAAGAGCCTCGACTTCCAGAAGGCGATACTCTATCGCGACGAAATGCTCAAACTCGAAAAGATACAGGAGGAAAAGAACCAGGAGCAGAGTTTGAAGTCATAAGCCATAAAAGCCATAAGCCATACAGGCACAATTATTCGTACAAAATTGTATATACAGGCTACTCATACCAGCATAATCATCTAAACAGTGAAAGGAAACAACATTATACGATTCATCAAGAATTGGACACTTCCCATATCCATGATTACGGGCGTGGCATCTTATTTCATCTATGTCAGCATCCATGCCCTCGACCCGACACACGCCTTGATGTCAGATGTGGTCAGTGTGGTGCAGCCGGCACTCATCTTCACAATGCTTTTCCTTGCATTCTGCAAAGTCAACCCACGTGCCCTGCGTCCACACCGTTGGCAGTTGAAGTTGCTCGCAATACAGGCACTTTCGTTCATCGTTATGGCCATTCCCATCATCTGTTTTCCAACAATTCCAGGACGGGTAATTATTGAGAGCGCAATGGTGTGCATGATATGTCCCACAGCAACCGCTGCATCGGTTGTGACTGACAAACTGCACGGCAACGGAAGTTATGTGGTCAGCTACACATGCATCATCAACCTCGTGGCAGCACTGCTCATTCCAGCCATTGTACCATTGCTGCACAGCAGTTCGACTGACATGAATTTCGTCACATCGTTTACCATCATCATCGGCCGTGTGTTTCCGTTACTGATGATGCCACTCATCCTTGCAACAGTGCTTCGTTACCTCACCCCGCGGCTTCATCATTGGTTTGCAAGCAAAAGCGGAGCCGCATTCTATCTGTGGGCCATTGCACTGGCACTTGCCATTGCTGTCACCACGAAAGCCATCGTTCACAGTCACGAGCAACTGTGGGAGTACTTTGGCATTGCCATTGCGTCGGCACTGTGTTGCCTCGTCCAGTTCGTACTGGGCAGAACCATCGGACGCAAACACGGTGACATGATTGCCGGTTCACAGAGTTTAGGGCAGAAAAACACTGCATTTGCAATATGGATGGCTTACACATTCATGAACCCAGTGACCGCACTCGCTGGTGGTTTCTACAGTGTGTGGCACAATGTGTGGAACTCCTACCAGTTGTGGAAAGAGAGGAAAGAAAGGGCCATAAGCAAATAAATCGTGAAACAGGCTGTTACACAGGTTTATAATAATACAAGACAGGAGCAAAAACTAACAAGAGTAAAAACTTAATCAATATTACGAACAAAGTTATGAATAGATTCAAAGCAACCGTTGCACTTCTGATGTGTCTCGCCACATCAACGCTCTGTGCACAGACCAACAATCCAAAGGTAGTTCAACACAAGTATGCCGACTCACTCGTAGTTTTCATCGCAGCCGTCAAGGACAGCATCCATGCCGACTCACTGCTCAGCGCGAATGCCAAGACCAGCAAGAGCTGGGGTGGATTCTATCGTCTGATCGGACCCGCCACCTACTACAATTCTGCAACTCACAGCATATTGCGCCTCGACTCACTGGGCAATCTGACGGCTGCCGACAGCACCATCAACGACCGTTTGATGCAACTTTATCTGCAAAAGCCGTCTGCTGTCAACTTTTACAGCGGTCAGTACTCACAGGAAGAACTTGTGACCGATGTCCCTGCCGACACTCACAAGGAACTGTCCAGCACCATTGCCGACCAGTTGCCAGATGTCGATGATGTGGCAAAGGTGTCCGACAACATGGACATCGACATCGCCATCAAGCGTCCAAACTTCTGGAAACGTACTGGCAACTTTGCACTGCAATTCACACAGAACTACATATCAGAGAACTGGTACAAAGGTGGAAACAACAACGAAACCATGCTGGCAACACTCCTTTTGCAAGCTAACTACAACGACACAAAGCGCATCACATGGGAAAACAAACTCGACATGCGCCTCGGTTTCGTCACCACTACATCCGACACATGCCACACATTTATCACCAACAACGATAAACTCAACCTCTGGTCAAAGCTCGGCATCAAGACCACAAAGAACTGGTACTACACCGTCACTGCCGAAGCCAACACTCAGTTTATGCCAGGTTACCGCACCAACAACATTTTGAAGTTCTCCGACTTCCTTGCGCCACTCGACTTCTATGTTTCTACCGGTATGGACTTCAAGCCTACTCTCAAAAATGGAAACACTCTCAGTGTTGCCATCCTCCCTCTGTCATTCAAACTCCGCTACATCGGAACCGACAACGAGAACATTCACAAGGTGTATGGCATGGAGGGCATCTACTCGACACGCGACTATGGTTCGCGACTTGAATTCAACTGCAAGTTCACTCTCTGCAAAAACCTTTCATGGCGCTGTCGTTCTTACTACTTCTCATCTTACAAATATGTGGAAGCAGAAATGGAGAATGTATTCTCATTTGCCTTCTCCAAGTACATTTCATCAGAACTCTACACCCTTTGGCGCTTTGACGACAACCGTGGTCCAAAGTATTATGACAGCAACCTGGGCTACTTCCAGTTTAAGGAATACCTTACTCTCGGACTTAAATATGATTTTTAAAGGAGAATAGGAGTTTTGGAGTCAAAGGGAGATAAGGTAAGCAGGAGATACTTTCTACTTAACCTCTAACCACTTCCCCCACTACTGGCCTCTAAACTCCCCTACTACTGACTACCCCAAAAAACATGACTTACAACGAATCAGTTGACTTTCTCAACGCTACCACCGACAGTCTGATTGACCGTATTGGTGGTCAGCTCACCGAACAAAACATGAACATGCTCACCCTGAACGAGCACATCATGCTTGCCTACCGTTACCTTCGCGACGAAGTGATGGAGGGTGGTTTCATTCAGTTGATACAAAACGGTTACGGTCCCTATGTGCTACTGGGTCCGCTGCCCATGCTGATGAAACGGGAACTCGGTCTGAAAAAGTTCGGACAGCTTCTCTTCAATGTTCAGCACGAATACAAGGCAAACCGCGAAACACTCGAAGCCGACAAGGACGACGACGAGTTTATGGCTCAATACGAACAGTTTGAGCAACTCAACGACTACGGCGACGATTATCTCGACGACTACGAAGAAGTCGTGACTCCCGCCGTGGCTGAATGGTTCAGTTCGCAGGCTGACTAACGCCTGGCAGCCTCGGTCAGTGCCATTATCAGCGGTCCCATGCCCTTTGGGTCGTTGTCGCGTTGTGGTTCATTGATATAATATGTATATGAACCGTCGCGGTCGGCACTCAGTCCAGCCACAGCACAGATGTTGGTCAGTGTGAACAGTCCGGTCAGTTCGTCAAACGACAGGAAATTGCGACGGATGCCGTCAAGCGTACGGCACGCAGCCTTCCTGTAACGCTTTGGAAGCAGTCCCAGGCGCACACCTTTCAGCCATGAGTATGCAATCATAGCCGAAGCCGACATCTCAAAGTAGTTGCCCTCACGACCTGTGCAGTCGAGCACCTGTTGCCAACATCCGTTGTCACGGTTCTGCAAAGCCAGCAATCGATGCGACACTTCATCAAAGACCGACTCCAGCCGTGGGTCGTGTCTCACTTCCATCACATCCACCAGTGCCATCATCAGCCACCCCACGGCTCTGCCCCACGCATGCGATGAACGCCCCGTTACACTGTCAGCCCACGACTGGCGGCACACAGCATCCCAGGCATGATGTGGCAGACCGCAATCCAGGCAGCGAGTGTGTCCATAAGCCAACAAGAACTGTTTGACAATGTCGTCCCACACCACCTTCTGTTCGTCATCTGTCCCATATTCCATCACATACCTTGCCCTGAACGGAGCCGACATGTAGAGTCCATCCAGCCACATCTGGTCGGGATAGATGCGTTTGTGCCAGAACCCACCCTCAGCAGTTCGTGGCTGCGTGGCAAACTGTGCGTACAGCGTGTCAACCACATGTTTCAATCTGCCAAACTCGGCATCAGTCACACCACGATCCATCATTCGCTGCATCAGTTTCAGCACCAGTTTGCCGCTGTTGATGTCATCGAGCTTATAGTCATCACGCCTATATCCACGAATCAGTCCATCCCCGTCAATCAAGGCATCGACAAAAGTCATGGCATACGCCTCCACCCTGTCACCATTCACCACATCAGCACCCTTTCCGTCATCGTCAGTCACACAGTCAACTGCGCCAAGCATTGCTTCAAGTTCCAGTCCGATGGTATAAGTCCACTTCGGTTGCCGCGCACCCTCAAGTGCCCATGCCTGTGGCGACCGCCTCATCTCCGAGCGCACCAATGCCTTTGCCAGTTCGGCATCACTCATACGAAGTTTATCGGCAGCAATACTCTGAGCCACCACATCCGCTGGCATCAACCACACTGCAAGGCATGATGCACATACAGCAACTGCCAACCAGCCATTCCGCCGTGCAAGTTGAACTTGCGAAACTTGTATTTCCATAATTCGTAATTTTCTCCGCAAATATACACTTAATTCACCAAACCAGCGAACCGCAACTGCAAAAAAGCCGCAGCACACTCATCGCCACGGCATCAAACACATCGTTTTGCACAATAAACGCACTGATTTTGCGTTTAATTCTTAATTCACAACTTTTAGAACTCCTCAAATATGACTAAAAACATACTTTTCATAATCATCATTGCAGCCATAACGGCAATGACAGCATCGTGTACCGACGACGAGGAATTCACCAGTGGCAGCGACATGCGCCTTGAATTCAGTTGCGACACCCTTCGGTTCGACACCGTGTTCACCACCATCCCATCTGCCACCCACCGTTTCAAGATTTACAACCGAAACGACCGTGGTCTGTACCTGCCATCGGTACGACTCGCCAGTGGTGGACAGAGTGGTTTCCGCCTCAACCTCGACGGACAGACGGGCACATCATTCACCGATGTCAAAATCAACCACGACGACAGTCTGTTCTGCTTCGTTGAAGTGACAGTCCCCGCACACAACTCCGACACGCCACTGCTGCTGTCCGACTCCATCCAGTTCATCCACACTGACGGCACCATCCAGCAGGTGGTGCTCGAAGCCTACGGTCAGGACATCATCATGCTGCGCGACTGCCACATCACCGACTCACTCACCCTCAGCGGCATCCGTCCCTATGTCATCTACGACAGCCTCAGCATCAACCCCGGCGCAACACTCACCCTCACACCAGGCACAACTCTGTGTTTCCACTCAGGCGCCAGTCTGGCAGTGCGCGGCACGCTAATTGCACAGGGCACAACGGACCAGCCCGTCACCTTCCGCGGCGACCGCACCGACCACTTGTTCACCTATCTGCCCTACGACCGCACCGACAGTCAGTGGGGAGGCATCACCTTCTATGCTGAGAGTCATGGCAACCGCCTCGTCAACTGCGACATACATGGAGGCAGCTACGGAGTACGCGGCATCAGTCAGGACTCGCTCTACATACTCAACACTGCCATTCACAATGTGGCAGGCGATGCCCTCTGCCTGACCGACAGCCGTGCCGTCATTCACGGAGTACAACTCAGCAATGCCGGTGGCAACTGTGCCACAGTCATCGGCGGCACCATCGATTTCACCCACTGCACTCTTGCCCAGTTCTATCCGTGGGCATCAAGCCACGGCAGCGCCCTCTACTTTGCCAATGTAGCCGACGGAGAGGTGCATCCGCTCCATCAGTTGCAGTTTGTCAACTCCATCATCACAGGCTACAGTCACGACGAGGTCTATGCCGACCGCATGCCCGACAGCGATGCACCGTTCAACTACCAGTTCAGCGGAAGTCTCGTCAACACTGTCCTGACCGATGCCGACCAACCATACTTCACCCAGTGTCTGCTCGACACCATCGGCGACACCAGTTACCGCCGTCTGGCTGAAAAGGAGCTGGAGGCGCCACGCCCAATGCCGCGCGAAGGCAACTTCCACCTGCTCGACCTCGACAACTACATCTACGACTTCGCCCTCGATTCACTCTCACTTGCCATCGGTCTGGGCATCGACAATGTGCCAGCTGACTGCCAGACCGACATGCGTGGCACACGCCGACCCGACAGACATCCTGATGCTGGATGCTATCAAAAAAAGTAGATGGAAGTTAAATGTTAGTCTGATATTTCATTTTCTTGAACACGAAATACTCGAATTGACACGAAACCGTGCGGACTGTAACCATATGCGCCATTTAACACAGAGTAACGGGATTATCATTTTCCCCATTGTTTGTTCAATCCCGTTCACAGAGAATGCCGATGGCATTACAAAGTTCACAGAGCCATCCGGACGGCACGCACTCTGTGCCCTCTCAATGTGCCACAAGCACACTCTGTGAAAAGGTTAGCAAAAAAGAAAAACTAAACCTTCTCTGTGTTGAAACAATTTCGTAAATTTCGTGTTCGAAAAAGAAAGACCTTCCCTGTGTTGTTTGGTGAGAGTAGAGATGCCTCTAAACTCCAACTTTTAATTTTTAACTTTTAATTTTCCTTGCCTTGAATATCCGTTCCTTTGCATTGTTGATTTCCTGGAACTTCTTTTCAGCAGCAGCGCGTACATCTTCGCCCAGAGTGGCAACTCGGTCGGGATGATACTGCAATGCCATTTTCTTGTACGCCTTGCGCACCTCATCATCGGTTGCATCGCGGGTGATACCTAATGCAGCATAGTCGTCATCGAGGTTTGAGCCACCAAGATGAAGCAATTGGTCGATGACATCGGCAGAGAGCGAGAGGTTGACGGCAATGGTATAGAGAGCCTGCACCTCGTTGCTGTCGGCACATCCGTCAGCCTTGGCAATCTCACAGAGAAAGGCAATGAGCTGGAGTCGTTGCTCCTGTGTCATGTGAGCAGCCATTTCACGACACGCCTCACTGATCTGGGCGTTCCAGGCAGTTTCTCCCTTTTGTTTGCGATATTCAAAAAGCCGCAGCAACATCTCGTTGCCCTGTTCCACCGCAGCCTCACCAAAATTCTGCCGAAGCAACCGGCGCACCAGTTCCATCTCCGAATGCATGATTTTGCCATCGGCCTGGATAATGTGTGAAGCCAGAACCATCAGCGAGAACAAGAAACTGTTGCGTGCCCCCTCCTGCTGACGGAGTCGGCTGTCATCCCCGTCCCAGTCAGAAGTCTCGTCGGCATCAACCGATTTACCATTAAATTCGTTGACCATATCGAGTATCGAACCTATGACATACCCAGCAATTGCGCCCAGTATGCTCTGACTTGCTATCCATCCGAGGAATCCCCCTATCCATCTTTTGTGTGACATAACATCTATCTGTGTTTATTCAGGTGTGTATGTGAGCAATCCCCCACTCCATCCCTAATGTAATAATGTTTCTTCTTAAAAATCACTCCGCTGATGCGGCACAAGACTGTTGCCAAAGCACTATCATGCCATTGCTACATCAGTACTGGGGGCAAAGTTCGCAAATAATGATGACTCTACCAAATGTTTCTGCTGGAAATATGCCCAGATGACAAAAAGAAGGCTTGTCAGCGCATCACCGCCTAATGGTCGATTTAGGTTGAAACATCCCCGACGGCTAAATCTATTCATCTTCCGAATGTGTTATATTCATGTTTTATCTCACAAGCGTTGATGTTTTGCTCATCGTGCATAGATAAATAGTAAATCGAGCGCTCAACAATATAAAAAGGTGTACACCTTCCGAGAAAAAGGTGTACAGCAAACGCCAGAAAGGTGTACACCAAAATTCAAGAAGGTGTACACCTTTTTATATTATCCAACGCTCGTGAGACAAAACATCAACGCTCGTGAAACAAAACATGAGTGCTCGCGAGACAAAACATGAGTGCTTGCGAGGATCTCAGATTGCAAACAAGGGATAAATGAAATTAACACGGAAAGAATGCGAAAAAAGAATAAACAACACACTAAAATTATGCAGGAAAGAAGAAGAAATTGTCAGTTATGAATAATATTTCTTATAAAGTTTCATAAAAGTAAGGTAATTTAGAGTGCTACTTGCATTCAATTGAATAATTTTGCGTAACTTTGTAAAGTAAAAATATATTCCATATTCCCCAAATAGCAATGAAAGCATTCAACATAACAGGAACCTGTCGTCCAAAAGAACACTACATGGTGGATATCTCCGATCGATTGAGAATCATAAGAGAGATGGTCGTCAAGGGTGACTATTTCTGTATTAATCGTGGCAGACAGTATGGTAAGACGACTACTTTAGAAGCCATTAAACGCGAGCTGTCAGAAGATTACACTGTTTTCAGTATTAGTTTTGAAGGACTTGATGATCGCAATTTTGAAGATGCATCAACAACTTCTGCAACTTTCTTGAGACTGCTTGCCCGCGAAACTCGCCGATTTAAGGATGAAGAAAAAGTCGTTTCGCTACTTGAAGAAGTTGCCCCTCGAGGGATGACAAATATCTGCGAGCTTGATTTTGAGGATATAGTAATAGAATTGTGTTCTTCTGCTACTAAGCCCATTGTTATACTCATTGATGAAGTTGATCAGGCTGGCAATAACCCTGGTTTTATAAAGTTCCTTGGTGTTTTGCGCAATATGTATCTGAAACGCGAAGACTATCCAACCTTCCAATCAGTAATACTTGCTGGAGTTTATGACATTAAAAACCTCAAACTAAAGATGCGTCCTGAAGACCAGCATCAATACAATTCTCCTTGGAATATTGCCGTACCTTTCGATGTTGACATGAGTCTCAAGGCAGAAGGAATTGCAGAAATGCTTGCAGAATACAAGAGTGACCATGCGCTTGACTTTGACGAGAAAGCTGTGGCACAGTTGATTCGAGACTATACATCCGGTTATCCTGTCCTTGTGAGCCGTATCTGCATGATTATTGATGCAGAGAAATATTCTTGGGACAAGGAAGGTGTACAAAAAGCGGTGAATGCAATTCTCATGGAGCGTAACACGCTCTTTGATAACATGATAAAAAAACTGGATGATTACCCTGAACTGGAAACAACATTAAAGAGAATTCTGTTCAGTGGTTCACGTGAAACATATAATCCCGACGAGAAGTATCTTCAGATAGCAGCTATGTTCAATTACATCAGCACTGCTAATGGCCAAGTAACAGTTGCCTGTCGAATCATGGAAACACGTCTGTACAACTACTTCCTCGCAAAGAACAAAGCATCTGCAATGTCTATGCACGGACAAGTTGACAAATCTCATTTCATTATAGATGGCTATATTAATATGCAACACCTCTTGGAGCGTTTCGTAGTTCACATGAACGAGACCTACAACATGGACAAGGAACACAGATTCCTGGAGGATAATGGCCGTGAGATATTTCTGACCTACCTTCGTCCTATCATCAACGGTGTGGGTAACTACTACATAGAACCTCAAACACGTGATCACGAGCGAATGGACATCATTGTTGACTACTTGGGCACGCGATATGTAATTGAGTTGAAAATATGGCGAGGCAATGCATACAATGAACGAGGCGAAGAGCAGCTCAAGGGTTATCTTGAACGCTTCGACCTCCAGACTGGCTATCTTGTCTCCTTCTGTTTCAATCAAAAGAAGCAATCAGGGCTTTTGCCACCAATAAAGATCAATGGCCGTACTTTAATTGAGGCAATCGTATAAATTCTGTATCAAAGTATAATTTATACAACCACAAAACATATGACAAATCTCTATCGACTTAAATTGGTTCTTGTTGAACAGGACAAAACCAGTATGTGATTGGCAGAACAAGTTGGCGAGTCTGCATGTTCGACAATAAGTTTTTTGTCGAAAAACAACGGATTATTCATGAAAAATTTATACCTTTGCATTAAATTTATAGTAATTTACATGATATGGCTAATCTTAATAGAATAAAGTTGGTTTTAGTTGAAAGGAAAAAACTGGGAAATGGCTTTCCGAACAGCTTGGAAAATTTCCATGCACTGTTAGCAAATGGTGCCAGAACACTATACAACCGGACCTCAATACGCTTGACAGAATTGCAAAATTGCTAAATGTTGATGTTAAGTATTTGTTGAATGATACTGAAAGTCAAAATCTTTAATGTCTCTAGATATTGTTTAATTTTTAATAATACAACTTTATGAAAAAAGGCTGTTTATGGGCTGTGGGAATATTTTTCCTATTAGCTATTATTGGAAAATGTGCAGGTTCTTCAGATGAATCCACATCATCAGACATTGACTCTGTTGCTGTCGATCAAGTAGATAAAGTATCGGCAGAAGAGGAAGCAAGAATTGCGTCAGAGAAAGCAAAAGAGGACTCTCTCAATGCTGTAAAAATCACAGAACTCAAGAAGTATTTTACCGAAGAGAAAGATGAGTTCTCTGACAAAAAATGGGTAGAACCTCAGACCAGACCAAGATACACCAATCAGAATGGTTATTGTATGTATTTTGCTGTAGAGGGAGGTAAAGCGACAAATCCTAGATTCCTGATTCAGTATGAAGCTGATGATTGGTTGTTTATTCAATACATGATTTTTAACATCGATGGTGAGAATATTACATTTACACCAACTAAGATGGAAACTGACTGCGGTAACGGAGGACGTATTTGGGAATGGTGTGATGAATATGCCGCAGATTTGGAGCCTCTTATTAAGAAGATCGCGTATGCAAATACTGTTAAAATCAAGATGGTTGGCAGACAATATCATAATGTTAAGACAATGTCGTCTAAGCAAATTCAGTATTTCAAGTATTCTTATGAATATTACAAAGCATTGGGCGGAAGATTCAACTAAACCACTATTTAAATATTGGTCTCTTACATAAAAAAGATATAATACATAAACCCACTGATTGCCTGATTTTTTTTCAGATTTTCAGTGGGTTTCCTTCATCTACGGAAGTGACGCACAACCTCACGTTCAGGCTTTGCCTGATCGAGTTGGTTGGTATCGAAGCAATAGTCAGGACTGTCACTCTTGACATTGTCTCGCCAAAGGTGCGTTGGTGCGCTCCTCTGGGTGATGGCAGTATAAGAGTTCAACATGCAGAAGTAGCGGTCGTTGCCGGTCGCTTGCTGAATGCGGTCGATGTACTCATGAATGTCGGGATTCGATTTGTCGAGTTCGTCAAACATGCTTGCACACTGCTGACCGTTGTCTGCTTGTATGAAAGCGTTTCGAGTTCCATTGATAAGGTCTCGCTCAACCTCCTACAATGGTTTTGAATATTTCATGTGGAACTATGTATATTTAACATTGGACCGAAATAAAACATATGATAGTCACAGACTTGTTCATCTTATCAAGATTGACAACTGAATCTATAACCCCACTGTTTTTCAGCAGAAATGCCGATTATCCGTGGGCTTATTGTTCCCAAAATGTTACATTGCAAGAACAAGGTTAATGAAATAAACCTTTACAAATACTCACGATTCTTGATAATTACCGTTTAGACAAGTGATACAATCAGTTCTTCACTTATACGTCCGTTTCATTCTGCGTCTTCTAGGCATGGTTGCCAACTGCCGTTGTCGAAGATGTAATATGTATTTCTGCTTAGATTGCCCTATGCCCATATAAGTATTTTCATTGTCTGAGGAACTGCATCGTTCTTATTGATAGTGATTGTAATCGATATAAATAAAAAAACTCGCTAGTGTCTGCGGGGCTCACGGAGTCACATCTACAGGCAGAACCAGCGAGGGGTGAATAGCAGTTGATCTCTCTATAAATTGATGTAATAGAAAGATAAAAAAGGATGTGAGCCACACTGATGAAAGTGGCGGATGACGGCTGCTTGCCGAAATCAGCAGTTTTGTGGTCAGTGGAGGGCAGCCCAGCAATGGTTGCGGTGGAGCACGCCACCCACATCCTGTCGGATGCATCTGTTGTTGAATGATATGTAGGTATGTCATGTCTGCGATATTCGGTTTTATGTTGGTTAGACAATGAAGCGGATCACTTATTTGCTTTTTGAGGAGGTGCGGAAAGAAACTGGAATGACATACTTCACCCTGACCTTCTTGCCACGGTTGGCACCAGGAGTCCACTTCGGCATCGACTTCACTATGTCGAGTGCCTGACGGTCACGGTATTCGTCAACCGACTTGATGATGCGAGGATGAGTGAGGCTTCCATCGGTTTCAACTACGAACTCCACAATTGAACGGCCAAAGCCTCCACGAGCATTGGGCTTACTGCTGACAACACTGTCAATGTATTCCATCATGCACTGCATCCCACCTGGGAATTCAGGCATAGTTTCTGCCACTTGAAAAGGTTCATCTTTGCCATGCCGAGGGTTATTCATATACTGTGGTAGAAGTTGCGCACGAACTGATGCCGGCAACAGAATTGCGACAAACGCAAAGAGGATGATTGTTTTCGTTTTCATCTGCGAATGGGTTGAGTTGATTGAGTTGAATAATGAGGTTTTGATTTCGGCAGCAAATGTAAACAAAAAAAGTATTACGACAATAGCGGCAACATGAAGTGCCGAGGCAAAACGGAGTCAAAAACGGTCATAAAGAAATAGTGTACAATGTGTTACGAAGAATTTTACACATTGTACACTATTAGTGTTTTTGAGATAGAAATGATGTTTTTCGGTGCAGTTTTTGGGGGACGATGAATATTTTGTCAGTACAGCAACGAAGCCACAACATGACTGTTTCCCAAATGCAGAGTCACTGGCATCGTTTGATTCTCATATCAAGTTTTGCGGTGGTAGAATCGCCAAAGAGTTTCTTGTTGATGCGCGAGCGCACATTAGTCAGGTTCTGGGGTGTGATGCCAAGCAACACAGCAATCTCGCCAGCACTAAAATAGAGTCGGATGAGACAGCAGACTACGGTCTCGCGTTCGTTGACCTTGACAGGTGCATCGTGGAGCAAAGCCGCAAGCGACGGAAACGAACTGCCGACCACGACGACCACTTCATCAAGGTTGGTCTGTGTTGCCATCTCTCCCCTTGCAGCCAGTGCATGGAGTGAAGTGGCAAGACGACTGCTTATGGCATCGCGTTCCTCATTGCTTGCCTCGGCTATGGTCGGAGCATCGGCATATTTGGTAAGGCGCTGACGCAACTGCTCGATTTCTGTTTCCTTCTGATTGCGGAATGCAGCAGCATCGACCTTCAAGTGTTCAAGGTCGTCACAGGCACTCATATATGATGCCAAGGCAGATGAATAGTCGGCATTGACTGCCTGCAACCTTTGCATATCGCGGTGCTGCCGGACGCGTGCCCACACATATATTATTATAGCGGCAATCAGTAGCAGGAGAGCAACTATCACACTGACAAGGAGCGAACGGCGATGCTGTTCACGGGCAAGTTCCATCTCCATCGACTTTATCATATTGTCCTTGATGAAGATGCCGCTGGTGGTGCGGTTGTGCGAGGAGATGCGGTCCATGTAGTAGGTCAAGGAGTCACGCCACATAAAGGCTTCGTCCCTGTCGCTGCGAACGATGGCATCGCCAAGCAGATGCAGATACTTGGTGTAGAAACGGTAGTTGCTGTCAAGCGTTATGCCTGAAAGATATTGTTTAGCCTTGTCGTACTGATGCAGACTGCCATAGCAGTGAAACAAGAGATTGCATAATTGTGCAGACGGGCTGGAGCAGTAACCAAGAGCCGTCTCGCCACACTCGAGCGCCTTTTCAAACGAAGGGACACACACATAGGTCCACCCCTTCTGCACCAAGACTTCATTCATAAGTGTGGAGTCGTTCAGATTGCGTGCTATGCTGAATGCCTCATCATAGGCTGCGACCGATTCATCAATCTGCATGGCAAACATGTGGCAGCGCCCTAAATTTTCAAGCAGCGAAATGCGATTGGCAGGAGGCTGGTTCTGAGGCATTCGGTCGTAGCAGTTAAGTGCGCCCTTGGCATAGAGAATCGCGCTCTTGGGGTCAGTGGTCTGAAGCATACGGCTCAGGCTGTTCATAGCCTGATACGCAGTAAGATAGTCCTTGCGATCCTGAGCAGTATGTGCCGCAGCAAGCATACATGCCTCTGCCTGGCGAACACTGTCAGCAGTGCTGAAATAGCATCCCATGTAGTACATACACAGCTGATACTGTGGTTCATCGGGATGAGCAAGATAATAGGTGTAGGCAGGGCGAATTAGCGAATCACTGCTCACCGTAGCACCCTTTGCAACCAATGATTTCACATATAGCAGATTACGCCATGCTGACTCGTGCCGTGACAAACGACTGCCGTCCATGCGGTTAAGGCAACGGATGGCACTATCGGGATTAACATCACAAATAGCACCGATTTCCGAAAGCGACGACTCCTGTCGACTGTCAGTACAAGCCATCACAAAAATTAAGGAAGTCAAAATAAAGCACGGCAACATCCGGCTCTGCTTCATTATGTCAGTTATGTGTGTTAATGTCATGTTATGTATGTTTTTGCTTGCAAAGTTAAATAAAATAACTGACAATTCATTGCTAAATCAGCGCAAGTTTTCGAATTGTAGGTCAATTGGGGGCAAGACCATATCAGGACTCCGTCCATAACGAAGGAGGAAAGCTGAGCGTGGTTGTAATGCCCCATCACCATTATTTTCTCCCCATTTGCATTGTCACATAAAAAATAATTCATAACTTTGCAGCGGTATCTAATGCCATAGAGAAAGAACTAACCGAAAACAAACTTAAAACGACTTGTACTGATTATGAAATTCCTGTTGACACTTGCGCTTTCATTGATTACCTTTGGGGCAATGGCTGCCGATGAAACAAAATCGAATGTATCAACCTCTGATGTCTATTTGCAGACCGTTCCATCGAAGGGCTGCAACCTCCAACTGAAATTTTTCCTGCCAAAACTCGACGACACGCTCGAACAGTTTCTTGGTGGCGAGGTGTTTGGCATTCAGGCATCATTCGACCAGGCAATCCCTCTTTATTACAAGGCATTCAAGAAAGTGAAGAAAGAGGAACTGAAAAACATCACCGTGGGCATCATCAACATTGCCGAATGCTACCGCATCACAGCAACTGATGTGATTTGCGTGAAATATAACTCTGCCGGAATGAAGTCGCCAGCCGATGTGTCGGGCGACAAATATGTGACATACGACTTTGCAAACAAGAAGGTGGTGCAGTTGTCGGACATCGTCAACAGTGCTGTATTTGAGGCCTTGAAGAGCAAAGGTCTGAATGTGGACAACGCCACCAACATACGCATCAAGAACGACAGTCTGTTCATCAACATCGGCGATGTCAATCTCAACATTGCCGTATCGAAGTTCTATGCCAACATGACCGACTATGCCCTCGGACTGATGGGGCGCACACGCGAGGGTTTCATGCAAAAGACTGAACTGCCAATTGTAACCAAGGACGATACCAATGTGACCGCAGCACAGTATCAGGGTGGCGAAGAGGCACTCAACAAGTATTTCGCTGAAAACATACAGTTCCCAAAGGGTCACCAGTTGCCAGGCATGGGTGGCGGCATGGGAATGCCTCCGATGGGTATGCCGGGAGGAAATCCACAGCGTGGTCAGATGAACAACAGAGTCAATGTGAAATATGTGGTGAACACTGACGGCAGCATATACAGTGTCAGCATCGAAAAAGGCATCGACCCATACTTTGATGCAGAGGCACTGAAAACGGTGCTCGGACTCGAGAAATTTGAACCTGCAAAGGTGGGCGACACCACAGTACGCTTCGAGACCATGCAGCCAGTGGTGTTCATGCCACGGTTCGGAGGTTTCGGTGGATTCAGACCATTCTGATCATAAGCAAGTCAGAGAGTAAAAGCAGAGGGAGTTAAGCAGAATATTTTGAGCCATTTGCCATTAGCCATTGGCCATTAGCATGGGTGCTGCGCATGTGAAAAGAAGCCATTTGCCATTGGCCATTAGCCATTAACATGGGTGCTGCGCATGTGAAAAGAAGCCATTAGCCATTAGCCATTTGCCATTAGCATGGGTGCTGCGCATGTGAAAAGAAGCCATTGGCCATTTGCCATTAGCCATTAGCATGGGTGCTGCGCATGTGAAAAAAAGCCATTGGCTAATGGCCAACAGCTAACAGCATAAATTTTCACTTATCACTTTCATAAATCTTTTTCAGGAACTCCACACATTCATCGTGTTCGTTTCGGATGACACCATCGAGGATGGCATCCTTCATCTGCATTTTCAGAGAACCGACGGTGGCACAAGGCTGAAGGTTGAACATGGCCATGATTTCCTCGCCATCGACAGCAAGTTTCATGTTACGGATGCGGTCTTTCTCCTCGATGTCAATCAGTTTCTGACGCACCAGTTGGAAGTTCTGATGGAACTGCCGCTTGCGTTGTTCATTCTTTGAGGTGATGTCAGCATCGCACAGACGCATAAGGTCGTCGATGTCGTCGCCAGCCTCAAAGAGCAGACGGCGTACAGCAGAATCAGTGACCACGTCATCGGCAATCACGATAGGACGCATGTGAAGCCCAACAAGTTTCTCCACATATTTCATTTTCTGGTCGAGAGGAAGTTTCATGCGCTTGAATATCGACGGCACCATCTTCTCACCTATGTAGTTGTGATTGTGGAAAGTCCATCCCAACTGGTTGTCCCATCGTTTACTCTTTGGTTTGCCCACATCATGGAGTATGGCAGCCCAGCGGAGCCACAGGTCGGCACCGTCACGGGCTACATTTTCGAGCACCTCAAGGGTGTGGTAGAAGTTGTCCTTGTGTGCCCGTCCGTTACGAGTCTCCACCCCTTCAAGAGCATACAGTTCCGGGAAGATGATTTCGAGCAGTCCACAGCGTTCCAGGTCGATGAATCCCTTCGACGGGTGCTTTGCCATGATGATTTTATTGAGTTCCTCGGCAATGCGTTCACCTGAGATGATTCGTATGCGCTGACGGTTGCGGCTGATGGCATCAAAGGTCTCATCCTCATAGGTGAAATTGAGCTGGGTGGCAAACCGTATGCACCTCATCATGCGGAGAGGGTCGTCGCTGAAAGTGACATCGGGGTCGAGCGGTGTGCGTATGATTCCATCCTCAAGGTCGTACAATCCATAGAATGGGTCAACAAGTTGTCCAAAACGGTCACCATTGAGGCAGAGCGCCATTGCATTGATGGTGAAGTCGCGGCGGTTCTGGTCGTCTTCGAGTGTGCCGTCCTCAATGATGGGTTTGCGCGAGTCGTGACTGTAAGACTCACGCCGTGCACCTACAAATTCGATTTCCATGCCTCCACATTTCACCTGCGCAGTGCCGAAGTTGCGGAACACGGCAATGCTTGCCTTCTTGCCCAGCACCTGTTTCAGATGTTCGGCAATGACTATGCCAGGGCGCGAGGCAGTGTGCTCTGTCGCTTTTTCATCATCCCCTGCCGGTTCATCGGCATCAGCGCCACTGACCACAACGACATCAATGTCATTGCTTGGGCGTTCAAGAAACAGGTCGCGGACATATCCACCTATCACATAGCAATCAAGGTGCAGAGCATCGGCAACTTCCGATATCTTATGAAAAATAGGCTTGTCAATAGCCTCTATCAGTTCTTTGTCTGTAAGCAATTTCATGTTGCAAAGGTAAGAATAATTTGCAATTTAGCAATGTGCATCAGGCAAATTAAGCACCAAACCCGAAATAATTGAACGGTGACAATCAATAATTGAAATATTTTTTGCATATTTGCAGATTGAAACATGTGGGCTACATGCAGCCGGAACTGTTTCACAAACCGACAAATGTCTGACAAATCACAAAAAACGCCAAGCAAGATGAGACGCATATACACACTTTTGCTGATTTTCACAATCTGCACAGCAATGACAGGACAGGAGAAATCTGAAACATTAGGAATGATTGTGAAAGTGAACAACTACTGGCAAGAACACAACTCGCCACAGTGCCGTGGATTCTGGGACAATGCTGCCTACTTCACTGGCAACCAGGCCGTCTATGAGCTGACTGGCGACAACCGTTACCTCGACTACTCAATCAAGTGGGCAAACTACAACCAGTGGAAGGGGGCACGCCAGATGGATGAGTCGAAATGGGAATACAAAACCTATGGCGAAGACCACAATCATGTGCTATTTGCCGACTGGCAGATATGCTTCCAGGTCTATATCGACCTATACAAACTGGAACGGCGCACTGAGCGCATCGAACGCGCAATACATGTGATGACAACTCAGGCGAAGTCGGATGCCAACGACTACTGGTGGTGGTCGGATGCGCTCTACATGGGAATGCCTATTTTCTCGAAGCTCTACACAGTGACACACGATGAGCGACTGCTCGACAAACAGTACCAGTGCTTCCGCTGGACTGACAGCCTGCTGTTCGACAAGGATGTCCACCTGTACTACCGCGACGCAAAATATGTTTACCCAAAGGTGAAGACAAGTTGCAACGACGGCAAGAGTTTCTGGGCTCGTGGCGACGGATGGGTTCTGGCTGGACTGGCACGAGTGCTGACCGACCTACCTCAAAACAGCAAATACCGCCCGTTCTATGTTCAGCGCTTCCTGCAGTTGGCAGAAGCAGTGAAACAATGCCAGAACCAAGGTGGCTACTGGAGTCGTTCGATGCTATGCGAAGACGATGCACCAGGATATGAGACCAGCGGAACCGCATTCTTCACCTACGGCATTCTGTGGGGCATCAACCACGGACTGCTGAAAGAAAAGGACTACAAGCAGACCATCGACCGAGCATGGAAATATCTGTCAACCATTGCACTCCAAGACGACGGCAGCATTGGTTATGTTCAACCAATCGGTGAAAAGCCCGACCCTACACGCACCGTCGATGCGAGGTCGCAGGCACCATTCGGCACCGGAGCATGGCTTCTTGCAGCATGCGAATACTACCGATGGCTGAAACATTGATGTCAGACTGAGAAGGACGACGCCATCAACAAAAATCGTGGTATTAAATCATGAAATCGTCGTTTCAAGTCGCAATATCGTCGTTTCATGCCATGAAACCATCATTTCATGCAGCGAAACATTTGTAAGGTGTGTGGTGATAGCATCATGACGAACATACGATTGTGCTATAACTAATACAGGTACAATACCACACAACATCATGTAAAACCACAAGAACATACAGCAGCATACCGAAACAAAAACAAATTAATCAAATAACAAATACACAATGAAACAATTCTTAAAGTACACACTCGCAACCATCACAGGTATCATTGTGCTTGGTCTGCTCTATGCAATCTTTGCAACAATCACCTTTGTAGGGCTCCTCTCTATGGATTCGGCTCCAAAACAGATTGCAGACAACTCCGTAATGGTAATCCAGCTCAACGGAACCATCAATGAACGCGCAGCAGAAAACCCACTGGCAAATTTCCTCGGACAAGACATGTCAGAAATGGGACTCGACGAAATCTTAGCATCAATCAAGAACGCGAAGAGCAACGAGAACATCAAAGGAATCTATCTCGAAGCAGGCGCCCTCAGCAGCACACCTGCTGGATATGAAGAAATCCGAAACGCACTGCTCGACTTCAAGAAATCTGGCAAATTCATTGTGGCATACGGCGACAACTACTCACAGGGTGCATATTACCTGTGCAGCACAGCCGACTCACTCGTCATCAACCCAGAAGGAACAATCGACTGGCACGGCATGTCAATGCAGACCATATACTACAAGAAGTTGCTCGAAAAAGTAGGTGTCAAAATGCAGATATTCAAAGTGGGCACATACAAATCAGCTGTCGAACCTTACATCCTCGACGACATGAGCGACGCCAACCGCGAACAGATTGAAACCTTCTCAAGCGAAATATGGAATGTGTTCAACAACGATGTCGCAAAGTCACGCAAACTGCAACCTGCTGCACTCGACTCCATTACAAACATGCCACTCGTCTTCACTTCGACCAAGGAGTACAAGAAGATGAAACTCGTTGACAAGATTGCATATTCCGACGAAGTGCCTGGCATCATCTCCAACATGATGAAGGACAAAGCAGACTACAACACAGCAACCTACACCGATGTTGCATCACTCGAATCGGCTCAGCCAAAGAATCCAAGCGGAGACATCATTGCCGTTTATTATGCCGAAGGAGAAATCGTTCAGGAAGAGGCGACTACCAACTTATACTCAAATGAAGCATCAATCGTTGGCACAAAAGTTATCCGTGAATTGAAGGAACTTGCCGACAACGACGACATCAAGGCTGTGGTACTCCGTGTCAACTCACCAGGTGGAAGTGCATATGCTTCTGAACAAATCTGGCATCAGGTGATGAACATCAAGGCAAAGAAACCTATCATCGTAAGTATGGGTGGATATGCAGCAAGTGGCGGTTACTACATTTCATGTGCAGCCAACTGGATTGTTGCTGAACCAACCACCCTCACAGGCTCAATCGGCATCTTCGGTATGTTCCCTGAGGCCAGCGAACTCATCAACGACAAACTCGCACTCAATTTCGTAACAGTAAAGACACACGAATTTGCAGACTTTGGCGACTACTCTCGCCCTGTCACCGACAACGAAAGTGCTGCACTCCAGGCTTACATCAACAAAGGCTACGACCTCTTTACACGACGCTGTGCAGAAGGACGCGGTCTGAGTCAGGACTCAATCAAGGTAATCGGTGAGGGACGAGTATGGACAGGTGAACACGCTAAGAAGATTGGCCTGGTTGACCAACTTGGAAACCTTGACGATGCCATCGCAGTCGCAAAAAAGAAAGCAAAAGTAAAGGAATGCACCATAAAGACATATCCTGAAAAGGCAAGTATATTTGAAAACCTCCTCCAGGAAGTTAAACCTACAAGTTATGCCGACGAACAACTCAAGGCAAACCTTGGAGAGTTCTACCCTATGGTCAAGTCCATCCAGAACATCAACAACAAGGACAACATACAGGCTGCACTCCCTTACTTCTTGAAGTTCAACATGTAAGTTTGGAGGCATCAGCAAATCAACACATCAACATGCTCGACTTTCTGCTCTATCCCTTTGCAGTCCTCTACGATGGTGTCACATCCATACGCAACTGGATGTACGACTGTTCAATTCTTCAGTCGTACACCTTCGACATACCGACCATCTGCATAGGCAACTTGGCAGTAGGAGGCACTGGCAAGACACCACACACTGAATACCTCATACGCCTGTTTCAGGCAAAAGGCATGCATGTGGCTGTTCTCAGCCGTGGATACAAACGGAAGACCAAGGGATTTGTCCTGGCAGACGACAGTTCCACCGTCGCAGACATAGGCGACGAACCCTATCAGATGTTTCACAAATTCCAGGGACTTACCGTAGCCGTCGATGCCGACAGATGCGAAGGCATCCAGAGGCTGCAGGACCTCGACAAGCGCCCCGATGTCATTCTGCTTGACGACGCTTTCCAGCACCGCAGGGTACAACCGACAGTCAGCATACTGCTCACAGACCGTCACAGGCTCTACTCGACCGACTGGCTGATGCCAATGGGACGGCTGCGCGAAAGCAGAAAGGGACACAGACGGGCAGACATCGTCATCGTCACAAAATGCACCGAAACAGCAGTAAACGAATTTCAAAAGGGCAAACTGCACACCAACTTGAAACTGGAACCACAGCAGCAACTGTATTTCTCACGAATCAAATACGGCAAACTGTCCAACGGCATAAGCCTTGACCAACTGAAAGACTATTCTGTGCTGCTGATCACAGGCATCGCCAATCCACGCCCACTGGAAGAGGAACTGGGGAAATACACCGACTTCAACTCCATGCGCTTTGGCGACCACCACAACTTCACCCAAGCCGACATCACAGGCATCAGACAAGCCTATGAAGCACTGGAAGGAAGCCAGCGTCTGATTGTGACTACGGAAAAAGACTATACTCGTCTTGCCCCCCTGCTCCACACCGAGTCGCTCTGTTCACTCCCCATCGAAGTGGAAATCATGAACGGCGAACAAGCTGAATTTGAAGACCGAATCATCAGTTCAATCACAAAGGAAGTGAAGAGTGAAAAGTGAAAAGTAGTGCTTCGCAAGTGAAAAAAGAAAAGTGAAAAGTAGTGCTTCGCAAGTGAAAAAAGAAAAGTGAAGAGTGAAAAAGTGGAGAGATGAGAGCGTCCTAAACTCTAAGCTCTAAGCTAATGGATAATGGCTAATGGCTAACAGCTAATGGCCAATGGCTAACAGCTAACGGCCTAAATAATGGCTAACAGCTAATGGCCAATGGCTAACAGCTAATGGCTAACAGCCTAAATTTAACATATAATTTTAAACTTATATCTATGTACGAGAAAATTCAAGAAACAGCTGAGTTCCTTCGCCAGCGAATGACCAGCAAACCCGAAACTGCCATCATCCTCGGCAGCGGATTAGGACGATTAGTCGAAGAAATTGATATTGAAACCGAAATCCCTTACAGCGAGATTCCAAACATGCCAATATCAACAGTAGAGGGACATAGCGGCAAGCTGCTCTTCGGCAAGCTCGGAGGCAAAGAGATTCTTGCCATGCAGGGACGCTTCCACTACTATGAAGGTTACGACATGAAAGAAGTGACATTCCCTGTCCGTGTAATGTACGAACTGGGCATCAAGAACCTCTTTGTCAGCAATGCAGCAGGAGGCATGAATCCTGCATTCTCGGTTGGCGACCTCATGATTATCGAAGACCACATCAACATGTTCCCAGAGAACCCACTGCGCGGCAAGAACTTCCCAACGGGTCCACGCTTCCCCTCAATGCATGAAGCCTACGACAAACACTTCATTGCCATCGTAGAAGACGCAGCCAGGGAACTCGGCATCAAGGTTCACAAAGGCGTTTACTATGGCACCCCAGGCCCTACATTTGAGACACCATCTGAGTACCGCGCATTCCGCGCACTCGGTGCCGATGCTGTTGGCATGTCAACAGTGCCAGAAGTCATTGTAGCCGTTCACTGCGGCATCAAGGTATTTGGCATCAGCGTCATCACCGACCTCGGAGGATTCGACGAGGCAGTCAAGGTCAGCCACGAAGAAGTCCAGATTGCAGCCGATGCCGCCCAGCCTCGAATGACCGCACTGATGAAGGAGCTCATCAAGAAAGTGAAGTAGCCCCCTTCTGACTCCCCCGAGGGGAGGAGTAAGTGAATAGTGAAAAGTGAATAGTGAACAGTGCCAATGGCCAATGGCCAATGGCTAACAGCAAACAGCAAATGTAAAGAGAAGCCAATGGCTAATGGCTAACGGCAAATGTAAAGAGAACCCAATGGCAGAACAAGAAAAAGACATAAAAGACCTCGGCGAATTCGGATTGATTCACCATCTCACCGACCAACTCCCCATTCACAATCCATCAACCATCAAGGGTGTGGGCGACGACTGCGCCGTGTTGAAGTTTGATGCCGACAAGGAAGTCCTTGTCACCACCGACCTGCTCCTCGAAGGCATACACTTCGACCTCACCTATGTTCCCCTCCGGCACCTTGGCTACAAGTCAGCAATGGTGAACATCAGCGATGTCTATGCCATGGGAGGGACACCCAGGCAGATTACGGTCAGTCTGGGACTGAGCAAGCGTTTCACACTTGCCGACATGGAGGAGTTCTACGACGGACTGCGGCTGGCATGTGATGCCCACAATGTGGACATCGTGGGCGGCGACACCACATCCTCACTCACTGGACTGATGATCAGCATCACCTGCATCGGCGATGTGGAGCGGGGCAAGGCCATCTACCGAAGCGGGGCAAAGCCCACCGACCTCATCTGCGTCAGCGGCAACCTTGGAGCCGCATACCTTGGATTGCAGTTGTTTGAGCGCGAGAAAGAAGTCTTTTACAGTCAGCAGGCAGAGGCAAAGGGTCAGCCCATCGACTTCCAGCCCGACTTCTCGGGTCGCGAGTACCTGCTTGAACGCCAGCTGAAACCCGAAGCCCGTGGCGACATCGTTCGCCAGCTGCGCCAGTTAGGCATTCAGCCAACTGCCATGATGGACATAAGCGACGGACTCAGCAGCGAACTCCTTCACATCTGCGAGGACAGCCACTGCGGATGCCGAGTCTATGAAGAGCACATTCCGCTCGACTACCAGACGGCGGCACAGGCCGAAGAATTCAACCTGAATGTCATCACCTGCGCCCTCAACGGAGGTGAGGACTACGAGCTGCTCTTCACCGTCCCTTTGGCAGACAAGGAGAAGGTGGAAACGATGGACGATGTGAAGATGATTGGCTACATCACCGATGCCGACGACGGCAAACTGCTCATCACACGCGACGGAGCACAGTTCGACATCAAGGCACAGGGGTGGAACCATCTGAAATAAGCCTTTGCTGACAATGCCATAGAAACATTCAGCAAGTACGGCATCGCAAATAGCATCAAAAACATTCAAAGCCGTACAGAACAAACAGCATTTGCATTGTCATGCAGCATAGCATTTGGCTATAAGCCAACATTTATCTATACCAACGAACCCCGAAAGTAGTTGTCTAACTCTCGGGGTTCGTTATGGATGGAGGTAGTGTATCGGGGCTAATTTAAGCGGTCTATCAGTCCAATCTTGAACCACTGGTCGGCCAGCTGCTTGCAGTCAGCGTAAGCAGTGTCGCGGTCAACTTCATATTCTTCCAGTACTGCATCTGCCATGTCGTAAACTGTGAACTCCCTGCCAATCATCTTTTGCCAGATGTAGGCAGCGGTGGCATTGGGATTGATTACCGTGGTGAAATTGATGTTGTCTTCACCATGACTGATGATGATGTTCTCGCCACAGATCTGGCGCAGTTCAAATCCGTCTTTTATTCTCATAATTCAGATATTGTTGTATTATTATTGTTTAGTATTATCGATGTAAAACACACACACGACCGCACAAGTTGTCAAAGCCAAGGGGCGCAGCCGACATCAACGCCAGAAGCGCAGCCGACGGGGTATTTCCCCGCGAAAGACCAGCCGATAGATGGCAAGCAGGTAACGACGGGCGGGCAGAAGCCTCACCCAGACCTTGCTGTAAATCTTCCAAATGCGTGAGGTGGAGAGGTTCCAGGTCTTGCCCTTTCTGATGATTTGGCATGTCACGGCACGGATGTCGCCAATGGTGCAATGCTCCGTCCCCACGACATTGCCATCGCCACGCAGGGTTACATTCTGACCTTCAAGGCGGTCGATGCGATGAAGGACATAGTGTCCCTTGCTTATCTCTGCCAGTACAACATCACCCACTTTGTAGTCGGAGCAATCGGTCAACACAGCAACATCACGGTCACTCTCGATAAAAGGACGCATCGAGTTGCCCTTTGCACGCAGTGACACCCTGTGACCTTCTTTCACCAGTTCACATACATGAGGCAGGAATTCCGCATTTTTCAGTTGCAGTGTCTGCATTTATTGCATTGATTTTTTAATGATAGATATTCAGTCAAAAAACGGGGGGCTCTCACTTCAAGGGTTTTCCTGTCAGAGCCTCAAAACTCAGTTCTACGGCTTCATGATCGGGAAGGTTTTCCAAGAAGAAGCATGGAGTAGTCTCAATCACATGTCCCACAGTGTCACAAATGCCTGTATATACCCGCTTGTCCCATTTCATGACAGAACATGAGGGGAGAATCGAAGCAAATGTGTTGATGACTCCCATGCGGCTAATCTTATTATAAGGAGCCTGTTTCAACTGGACGAACCCTCCTGCTGGTGCTTCTATGTTACGATAGCATGGTGTCTTGCCACTCCAAGGGCTTCCGAACACCAGTGTCTGTCCGTCAATGAACCGAACAACAGGGTTGTCATCATTCATCAGGTCAGAACCCTCCACCCAGTCAAGCCAATGCTGCGTATGAGTGGATTTTCCTGTGCCGCTAACGCCAAGGAACAGATAGCCCTTGCCATCCTTTCGAATCACAGAGGAGTGCATGAGCAATGTTCCGTTCTGCGCATTGGCAAAGGCAAACATCATCATCAGTGTGTTGTTGAGTCCAAACGCACGCATACTCCTGTCGCCACGCAGAGCAACAGTTCCGCATGAAAAATCGGCGTTTGCCTGTAGCAAGCAGCATTTACGATTGCATACATCGCTGACCACAATCTGATAGTCGCCATTTTCCAATCGATATACGCCATGATTGTTGCCACCACAGTCGAACTGACCAATCTCCCTACCCTTATTATTTGGGCGAGCTGTGTCGTCAACTGTCAAAGTAAAGCAGCAAGGTTCATCCGATGCACCTTCGACAAGAAAAGGACGGCACGAAGTGATGAGGTCTTCATCGTTGATGAAACCATCAGCATCATGCTCACCTGTCGATTGGAATATGACCTTGAATGTGAGTCTTGCTACCTTATATAGATATGTCTTATTCATTATTTTGAGATTCTTTCATCCTTCGTCCCCATGCTGTCAGTAAGTAGTCCTCAGGGAATGGCATTTTATAGTCGGCATACTTCTTCAAATCAAGAAACACCGACACTCCACTATACTGGTCATGGTCAACTGGAATGTCACGCTTTTCATAGATTGTGTACCATGTATTGCTTGCATACGATGAGACCACCACATTATTGAAAGCGGCGAGCCATTCTTGATATTCAGCATCAGAGAGTGCATTTTGCATCACTCCCTTAATATCATAGAAATCAGGCAGTCCATTCCTTACCCCTACAAAATCAAAGTCGAGATAATTGAGTGTATTCATAAGGTTGAGCTCATTCACATCATGACTTCTGAAAATATTTGCCATCACATCAGCGAATGCGTCGAGTTCCGAAGTCTTGATTGCAGAAAGGAGTACTCCATAAGTTGACTCCCAGTTGTCCTGATTATAATAATTGAAATAGGCAGATGTCAAGTCGTCGGGATTGAAGTCGTGCTTGAACAGTGAACTCATGATTCTGCCATAGTGCGCCCCTGGAGCAGGTATCTCTGCGGGCGAACCGATAATGTATGGAGCGACATCACGGAGTTCATATGCAACTTCAATACACTGCATAAAGCAAGCATCAAAGAACACAAATTGAAGGCGGTCATATTGTTTCAGCACCTTAGCCATGTCCCACACTTCCATCTTGGCGCCCTTATTCGACGAGGTGTTAAGTTCATTGTCGATGCCAAACGAAGTCTTCGGTTTGCGTGCAGGCGAATCAGAGTGTACAGGAGCAGAAGTGTAATTCTGATGATTGGCAATCCACCCAGAACCGTGCGACCACATCACCAGTCCATAGGACTCTGCCGGATAGTGTTTATATACATACGACAGGACTTCGTCAAGCATTTCAGGAGAAGCAGAATTCACATCTTCCTGCCACTGCTTTACAGGTTCGAGGTAATAGTAACTGCTGGCATCAGTCTTTCGGTCAATGTCATAAAGTGCAGGCAGATTGGTGTTGTCCAGATAGACAATCAGATGGTCGCCTTTCGGGATGTAAGAAGTGCCCGACAGCATTTCCTTGATGTCAGCATAATCAAATCTGTCTGAACCGGAAAGACTGTTTTCTGCAACCATATATACAAGCACTACACGGTCGGCTGGTTCGTCCACATTGGTGTAGTCACTATCATGTGAACAAGAAACAAATGTTGCTGAACAAACCATAAGGATTGCCCAGCAACAACATGCAATAATCTTATTCCTAATGCTTATACCAGTCATCTTAACTATAAGTTTTACAACACATACTATTGAGCGAGATTGGGGTATTCAGGCAATTTAAATGTAAAACCACTTTGAGGGATTATGTTCACCTTTTTCGCTTTGTCAGCTTTATAGCGTTTCATGACTTTATCATAACGCTTGTTCAGTTTCTTCTTGTTTTTGTCAAAGAACACAGCACAAGTCTGTTTTTCACATCCGTAATTGTCAGCAAGATATTGTTTGAAGTAATATGTGAACTCACTACGGAATTTCAAGTAGTCGTATTTCTTTGTGAGCTGAACATTCTCCACAGGCATAAGTTCTGAAACATACACAATAGAATCACCGAACTGCGATGACACTGCAAACATATAGACTGTTGAAGTGTACCAATCAGCATTCTTTGTATTGATTTTCTCCTCTTGCTTAGCTGCTTTGTCACGCCTCTTCATCGTGGCCATGCCCGACTTTTCAGAAGGGTCTTCTGGGTCAACCACCTGTGCCTGAGCCAAAGTGCAAACTGAAAGCAGCAGAATGAGTAATGTGTATATTCGTTTCATTTTATCAAATCGCAATTACGAAGTTTATGTTTCTCAGTGTTCAATGAATCGCAGTGTCGCGCCTATTAGCCAAGATAAGATTTGAGCAAGCGGCTGCGAGCACTCTGACGGAGTCGGCGAATAGCCTTTTCCTTAATCTGGCGAACACGCTCACGAGTGAGTTGGAATGTGTCGCCAATTTCCTCCAATGTCTTTTCAGGCTGGCCAATACCAAAGAACATGCGGATGATGTCCTTTTCGCGTTCAGAAAGCGAGTCAAGGGCACGGTCAATCTCCTTTTGCAATGATTCGTTCACAAGTGTACGGTCTGCCATTGGGCTGTCGTCATTGACAAGGACATCAAGAAGCGAGTTGTCTTCACCTTCAACGAAAGGAGCATCAACACTGATGTGACGACCCTGAACCTTCATGGTCTCACTGATCTTGTCAACAGGAAGTCCGATAGAGTCTGCAAGTTCGTCAGCAGACGGACGGCGCTCGTTCTCCTGTTCAAACTTTGCTAATGCTTTGCTAATCTTATTGAGTGAACCGACCTGATTAAGTGGAAGTCGTACGATACGAGCCTGTTCTGCGAGTGCCTGGAGAATGCTTTGGCGAATCCACCAAACAGCGTAACTGATGAATTTAAATCCACGAGTTTCATCAAACTTCTCAGCGGCCTTAATCAGTCCAAGATTGCCTTCATTGATAAGGTCAGGCAAACTCAGTCCCTGGTTCTGGTACTGTTTTGCAACAGAAACAACGAAGCGCAGATTTGCGCGAGTAAGTTTTTCCAGTGCTCGGCGGTCGCCCTTACGAATACGGGCTGCAAGTTCCACTTCTTCCTCTACTGTGATCAGTTCTTCACGGCCAATCTCTTGTAAATACTTGTCAAGCGAAGCGCTTTCGCGATTCGTGATACTTTTAGTGATTTTAAGTTGTCTCATCCTAATAAATACAAATTGGGTTGCAAAGATACGAAGAATTTTTCACCCACTCGCCTATTAATGTCAATTATTTTTACTTACTTTGCAAATTAATTCAAATACGCTTTATTTTGCAATGCTTTCATTGCATCAATAACTGCATAACAGCAGCATCAATAACTACAATTCAGAAGATGAACATGACTACAAAAGAACGATACACACGATTAGTAGAATTTTTCTCTGCTACCATGCCTGATGCACAGACCGAGCTCAACTACGACAGTCCGTTCCACCTGCTTATGGCTGTGATGCTCAGTGCCCAATGCACCGACAAGCGAGTCAACTTGGTCACACCGCAATTGTTTGCCGCATACCCAACCCCCGAATCATTAGCAGCGGCAACCGAAGAAGAAGTGCTTCAACACATCCACAGTGTGAGTTACCCAAACAGCAAAGCGCAGCATCTGATAGGTATGGCGCGTATGCTTTCATCCGACTACAACAGCATTGTCCCCGACAGTCGTGAGGAACTCATGCGTCTGCCAGGCGTCGGCAGAAAGACAGCAAATGTAGTGTTGAGCGTTTACATGGGGCAATCTGTCATGGCGGTTGACACTCATGTATTCAGGGTAAGCCACCGCATCGGTCTCGTACCCGCAAGTGCAACAACCCCGTTGGCAGTCGAGCAGCACCTTTGTCGCCACCTTTCCGAAGATGTCATCCCACACGCCCATCACTGGCTGATTCTCCACGGGCGTTATGTCTGTCGTGCAGTTAAGCCTCTATGCAGTGAATGCCAGCTGAAAGACATCTGCAAAGACTTTGCAAGAAGAAACGCCTGAGCACATTCCGCCCCGGAGTCAGGTATGTGCGACATCAGCATTGCGTCTCCATCCCAATGACACATGCATTTATCAAAAAAACGCCACATATTTCTTGCAACTTTATTAACAAACGCATGGTCGTTTGCAGATAAATGCGTACCTTTGCACCCATGAAAACAATAGATTGTTTTATTCCATATGCAGATGCTTCCATCGTTAAAGGCATCGTCACTGAGTTGAAAGCATCACAGTTCGTAAAGAACATTTTCCTACTTGCTCATTCTGCAACTCTGCCGCAGTTTGAAGGTTGTCACATCGTGTACATCGACCAACTCGAAAGCAGCAGCACGCTACAGCAAGTAGCATTAATGACGAAATCCGATTATACATTATATTATAACAAATACACCCCTCTGCGACTCGGCTATCACGCACTTGAACGAATGGTTCGCACTGCCGAACAGAACGGGGCAGACCTTGTGTATGGCGACCGCTACGAAGTGAAGAAGGGACAGACCGAAAAGCATCAGGTCATACCATTCCAGAAAGGCAGTTTACGCAACGACTTCGATTTTGGTTCTGTACGCTTGTTCCGTTCCAGCAAAGTAAAAGAATGGGCTGACAAGTATAAGGGCAACAACTGGAAAGCCGCTGCGCTCTACGAGCTGACACTCAGCATCGACAACATCTTCTACCTCAACGAGTTTCTTTACACCGAGGAGGAAATGGACACACGCCTCAGTGGAGAAAAGCAGTTCGACTATGTCGATCCACGCAACCGCGAGGTCCAGATTGAGATGGAAAAAGTCTGCACAGAGCACTTAAAGCGCATCGGGGCATACATCCCTGTTGACACCGTCAGCGATGTACCAGTAGAAAACGGCGACTTCAAATACGAGGCCAGTGTGGTCATTCCTGTCCGCAACCGTGTCAAGACCATCGAAGACGCCATCATGTCGGCACTTTCACAGCAAGCAGCATTCAAGTTCAACATCATCATCGTTGACAACCACTCAACCGACGGAACGACTCGTGCCATACAAAAGATTGCAAGTTACGACCCACGCGTTGTACACATCATACCGGAACGCACCGACCTTGGCATTGGCGGTTGTTGGGATGTCGCAATCAACTCACCTTTGTGTGGACGCTATGCCATACAGCTCGACTCCGACGACCTATATGCACGAGAGGACACCCTCAGCACGATTGTCGAGAAGTTTCAGCAGGAACACTGCGCAATGGTCATAGGTTCCTACCGAATGTGCGACTTTCATCTCCGCACTCTGCCACCAGGAACCATCGACCACCGCGAATGGACTGATGACAACGGGCGCAACAACGCATTACGCATCAACGGCCTTGGTGCACCACGGGCATTCTACACACCGTTGCTTCGTCAGATTGGATTCCCAAATACCAGTTACGGAGAAGACTACGCCCTCGGCCTGGCTTTCTCACGGCAGTACAAGATTGGCCGCATCTACAACGAGCTCTACCTCTGTCGCCGCTGGGAGGGCAACAGCGACGCAGCACTTTCAGTAGAGAAAGTCAACGCAAACAACTACTACAAAGACTCACTCCGCACCATCGAGATTGAGGCACGCCAGCGTTATATGCAAGCACTCAGCGCACCGGCCAAGCCAGCAGTCGAGTTTCATGCGCAGCAGTTGAAGTTGTGGCACGATGTGGCTCAACGCTACGAGCAACTGGCTAATGTCAAGGTTCGTGAAGTCGAAATTGACGACAAGCACATCCGCATACAGTTCAATCCGAGCCGCATCATCTCTACGGGTTCAAAGATTGACGCCAACAGCATCAGCCACAGACCTTGTTTCCTCTGCCGCATGAATCGTCCAGACGAACAGATGAGTCAGACTCTGCTTGGGCGCTACGAACTTCTGGTAAATCCATTCCCGATTCTGCCACAGCACTTCACCATTGCATCGCGCCGACACGAGCCTCAAAGCATACATGGACACTATGCCGACATGCTGCACTTGTGTGAGCAGTTGCAAGGGATGATGGTATTCTACAACGGCCCACACTGCGGCGCAAGTGCCCCCGACCACATGCACTTCCAGGCTGTGCCACGCTTCGACATCAACCCACTGACCAAGCATCACATCATCCGCACTACGACCATCGAGGAGAGTGAAGCAGAATTTGCAAAATACGAATCTGACGAGTCGAACATACTCGCATGGAAGGACGGCGACACATTTGTCACCACAGTCATTCCTCGCAGAAAGCACCGTCCCGACTGCTATGGAACGGATGCACAGGCGTACCTCATCAGTCCGGGAGCACTCGACATGGCAGGGCTAATAATCACCCCACGGCTTGAAGACTATCAGCGTCTGACACCAAAGGCCATCAAGGACATACTAACCGAATGCGGCGAATGAATCTCACAGACGGTAACACACAAAGCAGCACATCACCATTTGATGGCGACTCCATGTCACCATCAATAACAGTCGGCATAGTCGCCTCCCCCACCCTCACATTTGAGATCAAGGGCTACGACATTCCCGACGGGACATACACTGCCGTCCTCACTCCCGACGGCATCATGATGAATGGCACCATTTTCCGTGAACTTATGTTCAATAACCGTTCGCGCCATTCTCGTTTTACACTTCACGATGTCACCATTGGCATTCAGTTTCACTGGGAACGCAAAGAGAGCCAGACATTCATGGGCAAGTTACGCATCATTGCCAATGGCGACACACTTCAAGCCATTAACACACTTTCCATAGAGGACTACCTCACAAGCGTCATTTCTTCCGAGATGAACGCCAATGCCTCATTGGAGTTCCTTAAAGCACACGCTGTCATCTCACGCAGCTGGGCATACTCACGCATTCTGTCAGAGTCACATCACACACTTTTCGATGTCTGCGCCGACGACCACTGCCAGCGTTATCAGGGCATCGGGCACATCACCAACCAGAATGCGCTGAAAGCCATCAGCGAAACCTGCGGTGAAGTTCTCACATACAACGGCGAAATCTGCGACACTCGCTATTCCAAATGTTGCGGTGGAAAGACTGAACTGTTCTCAACATGCTGGGAGGACACCGACATGCCATACCTCATCTGTAAGGACGACCCCTACTGCGACACTCACGACTCGGCTGTCCTGTCGCAGGTTCTCAACAGTTACGACTTGGAAACCAAAGATTTCCACGACTGGGAGGTTCGCTACACCACCGAAGAGCTGACGGCACTCCTCCGTCAGCACATCACTAATTTCGAAGGCAACAACCCTCAACTCCTGCCGCTTGAATATGGTCCGTCAGGACGAATCAAGAGTCTGAAAGTCATCACGTCCAAGGGTGAATATGTCATCGGAAAGGAACTGGCCATACGCCGCGCCCTTTCACCGACCCACCTCAAATCATCGGCATTCACCATCGAAACCACCTCCGACGGCATCACCCTCCACGGACACGGCTGGGGACACGGAGTCGGACTCTGCCAGATTGGTGCAGCCGTGATGGGCAGCAAGGGCTTCAACTACAAGGAAATTCTCAATTTCTATTATCCAGGCACAAAGATATTAACCATTAACCCTAACCAGTCAGAGATGAGTGTGCTATAAACTCTAACCTCTAAGCACTAAACTCTAAACCCTAAACTCTAAGCTCTAAACTCAAAAAAATACTGTAATGAACGACAAGACAAACAAGAACCCGTGGTTGTGGATTCCGACCCTCTACTTTGCCGAGGGCATCCCATATTTCATCGTCAACAACATTTCCGTACTGATGTTTGCCAAGATGGGTGTACCAAACGGTCAGATGGCACTATTCACCAGTCTTCTCTATCTGCCATGGACCATCAAGCCCCTGTGGAGCCCGTTCGTCGATTTGTTCAAGACCAAGCGATGGTGGGTGGTGTCAATGCAGATTCTGATGACGGCGCTCTTCCTGCTGCTCACCTTCACCCTGCCACATCCAACCGCATCTGAAATCGCAGGCGGAGCAGTCCCTATGAGCCTGTTCACCTTGACACTCATACTCTTCATCATCACCGCATTTGCCAGTGCCACACACGACATTGCCGCCGACGGATTCTACATGTTAGGACTCGACCAGAAGCAGCAGGCCATGTTTGTCGGCATACGCAGCACCTTCTACCGCCTGAGCAACATTTTCGGGCAAGGAGTGCTGGTTGCCATTGCTGGCTACATCGAAACCACATACGACAACATTCCACTTTCGTGGCAACTCACGCTCGGCATCACAGCCGCAATCTTCTGTATCGTAAGCATCTACCATCTTTTCATCGTGCCACGGCCAGCCGACGACCAGCCACGACTCAGCGGCGAAGCCTCTGGCAAAGCAAAGGACATTGTCAAGGAATTTGGACAGTCATTTGCCACCTTCTTCCGCAAACCGATGGTAGGACTCGCCATCGCATTCATGCTTCTTTACCGTCTGCCCGAAGCATTCCTGTTGAAACTCTGCACCCCGTTCCTCGTTGCCGACACGGCAGCGGGCGGACTCAACATGACGACCGAATCAGTGGGACTGGCCTACGGCACCATCGGCGTGCTGTTCCTCACCATTGGCGGCATCATCGGTGGAGTGATGGCAGCCCGATGGGGACTGAAACGCTCACTGTGGCCGATGGCAGCATGCATGACGCTGCCATGTCTCTCATTCGTTTACCTTGCAATGGTACAGCCAACAAGCATAGTCACAATCAGCATCTGCATCGCCATCGAACAGTTTGGCTATGGATTCGGTTTCACGGCTTACATGCTCTACATGATGCACTTTGCCGAAGGCGAATTCAAGACAAGCCACTACGCCATCTGCACCGCCTTCATGGCACTGAGCATGATGATACCCGGAATGTTCGCTGGCTACCTGCAAGAATGGCTCGGCTATGAAATGTTCTTCTGGATGGTGATGCTCTGTTGCATACCAACAGTCATCGTCACCCTGTTGGTAAGCCGTAAGGGAGTATAGAGAGTGGAAAGATTAGTGCATCTTATCTGAAACCATTGAGACAATCACGCCATTCACAGTTTCTTTTCACCATATTTTTTTAACAGCCTTGCAAAGTTAATGTTTTTTAGTAGCTGTCTTCGTAATCCTCGTATTTGCTCGAGATGTATTGTTTGATTTCATCCCAAGTCTCTTCATTTAGCATGAGCGGCATTGGGTCGTTATCAGCATCATCAAAATAAGCAAGACTCTTAGATGCCAAGAACATTGACGCTTCGGGATATTTACTGAAATAGAAATGAAAAATCTGAGACAGAGAATACTTCTTTAAAAGGAAAGCAATGTCAATGAAGTCTTTTCTTGTTCCGCGACCAATAATGGCATTGACTTTCATGGCTGCAATGTCAGGCTCCTGAGCCAATACTATGCCGTTTTCAATTATTGGCGGAGCAATCCATTCGTAGTCGTAATTTACAAAATCGACCTTTATACCGTTGACTATAAATACATTGATGTTTTTTGATTTCTTTAGCAACTGGATGTTGCCAATGCCTCGCATCAGTTCCACCAATTCATCTGCATCACAATTTATAGTGCCGAAAAAGTCCAAATCAATAGACTTTCTGTGACCAAGTTGCAAGGCAAGGGCAGTGCCACCGACAAGGCGCAAGAACTGAAATTCAGTCAATGACTGAATCTTTTTCAAGAGTTCCAAGGTTCCCGGCTCGATTGTTTCGTAGTGTAGCATCTGAATTCCTCCCTTGGTGTTTTAGAAACGAGCGATATAAATGCCAGAGCACGAGGTTCAAGTGAACGCAGTCCCTTGCATGTAGCAGTGATGGCAGGGATGCCCAGGGTTTGTTTCAGACATACCCAATCCTGCATCAAACCATACTCCAAGACACGCTGCACGATATACGACCTGTGAGTATCAAGGTCAAGTGTTGTGCGGTCAACATCCCAAAACAGGTAAGGCGACATTGCTTCTATGCATTCTTTTTTACTCATTACTCAATTTCAAATTTTCTGCAAAAGTAAGTATTTTGCTCCAAACAGCAAAACATTTAACAGACTTTTAGGAGCTAAGATGCATATGTTATCAGATTGTAGATGTATTTTTTCTTTTGGAGCACTGGGCTGTTTCTGTTTCAGATAGGGTAAACAAATCACATAGGCAGCCAATCACCAGTTCGGTATGTTCGCGTTGTTCCATGTCGAGAATGTATTACTCCTTTGCATCATCGTATGGATAACCCCACTCTGATTCCTCCTTCAGCATGCAGAGGTTAATTATCTATCATGCATAGGTTAGCCGTCAATCATGCATAGGTTAGCTATGAATTGTACAGAGGTTAAGCGTCAATCATGCAGAGGTTAATTGTCAATCGTGCATAGGAAAATGCCTTCACGAGCGCTCATGTTTTGTTTCACGAGCGCACGACAATATATAAAAGGTGTACACCTTACTGAATTTTCGTGTACACCTTTCTGCCGTTTGCTGTACACCTTTTCTCAGGAAGGTGTACACCTTTTCCAATCATCCACCGCACGATTTACTATTTACGAGCGCTCGCGTGGTAAAACATGAGTGCTCGTGCAGGTATTTGCCATCAATCTGCGACACGGCTATTGCCTCCAGTGCCATTATGTCCGAAAAGCGAGAGTTAGGGGCATTGGCACATAGTTTGCACACATTTTATATTATAAATAATAATTAACAAAAAAGGCAAAACATCAAAACATGGAAGAAAAGAACAAAGAAACAGAAGCAAGAGATATCGAGATCGAAGATGTAGAGCAGCAGAATGCTGAACAGGAAGCAAGTTCACAAACTGAACAGGAAGAACAGTCTGAAAAGGTAAGCACTGAAACCGAAGAAGATACAATCGAGGCACAGCTGGCACAAGCACAGCAGGAAATAGCAGAACTGAAAGACAAGAATCTGCGTCAGATTGCTGAATTCGACAACTACCGCAAGCGTGTACTCAAAGAGAAAGCCGACCTCATCCTTAATGGTGGCGAGAAAGTGCTGACTGACATTCTGCCAATCATTGACGACTTGGAGCGTGCCGAACAGAGTATGGACAAAATGACCGATGTCAATGCCGTCAAAGAAGGCGTGACACTCATCATCGACAAGTTCATGAAGTTCATGAAGTCGCAGGGAGTTGAACAAATCGACACCAAGGAGAAGGACTTCGATGTAAACTACCACGAGGCAATCACTATGATTCCTGCCCCTGTTCCTGAAATGAAGGGCAAGGTCATCGACTGCATCAACAAGGGCTACACCTTAAACGGAAAAGTTATTCGCTATTCAAAAGTAGTTGTAGGTGAATAACAAAGAAAAGAATTAGGAGTCGATTAAAAACAGATATGGCTAAGAGAGATTATTATGAGGTGCTTGGCGTTGACCGATCAGCCAGTGCCGACGACATAAAGCGTGCCTATAAGAAAATGGCAATAAAGTATCACCCTGACCGCAATCCAGGTGATAAAGAAGCAGAAGCAAAGTTCAAGGAGGCTGCCGAAGCCTACGACATACTGCGTGACCCTGACAAACGCGAGCGATACAACCAGTTTGGTCCCGACGCTTTCAATGCCGATGGCAGTTACGGAGGCCAGGGCATGGACATGAACGACATATTCTCAATGTTCGGTGACTTGTTCGGAGGAAGAGGGTTCAGCGGATTTGGCGACTTTGGCGGGTTCGGTGATTTTGGCGGTGGACGACAAAAAGAACGAGTCTATAAAGGGCAGGACCAGCGTCTAAAAGTGGAACTGAACCTTAAAGAGATTGTAAACGGCACAACAAAGAAATTCCGTGTCAAGAAGCATGTACAGTGTTCTCATTGTCATGGAACAGGAAGCAAGGACGGTCGTTTAGAAACTTGCCCTACATGCCATGGTTCAGGAACCGTCATACGCCAGCAGCAAAGTTTTCTCGGCATGATGCGCACCCAGTCGCCATGTCCAACATGCCACGGTGAAGGCAAAATCATCAAGAACAAATGTGAACAATGTTCAGGTGAAGGCATCGTGATGGGCGAAGAGATTGTGGAAGTGAACTTCCCTGCTGGCATGGTAGAAGGCATGGTGCTGAATGTACCGGGAAAAGGCGGTGCAGGCAAACATGCCGGAGTGAATGGCGACTTGCAGATCATCATCGTTGAGAAAAAGGACGACCAGCTTATCCGCGAAGAGAACAACCTGATATACAATCTGGTGATTTCAGTACCGCAAGCCATTCTCGGTGCACAGGTTGAAGTGCCAACAGTTGACGGCAACACAACCATCACCATTCAGCCTGGAACCCAGCCTGGCACAGTGATGCGTCTGCGCGGCAAGGGAATCCCAGAGGTACAGGGCATGTACAAAGGTCAGCGTGGCGACGAAATCATCAAGATTAATGTGTATGTCCCTGAAACGCTCAACCGCGAAGAAAAGGAACTGGTACAGAAGATGCAGGAATGCGAGAACTTCTCGCCAACAGACAGCATCAAGGAAAAGATTTGTCGTAAATTCAAATCATATTTCAATTAGTAGCAAACTGCTATAAGACCAAGTAGTTAAGCAAGAGGGGAAACAGACATTCTGCTGTTATAACAATTACTGCCTCTCGCTAACGGAGCACATGAAAAGTTATAAAGAATATACCGATTACCTGTTTTCGCAGGTACCTATGTTTCAGAATGTAGGCAAGGACGCTTACAAGGAAGGAATGGAGAACACCAACCTGCTTGATGCTCATTTCGGCCATCCTCACATGAAGTTCCGCACAATACATGTTGCAGGCACTAACGGCAAAGGCTCGTGTTCACACAGCATCGCTTCTGTCCTGCAAGAAGCAGGTTACAAGGTAGGACTGTTCACTTCGCCACACCTGGTAGATTTCCGCGAACGCATCCGTGTCAACGGGAAAATGATACCCGAAGAATATGTGATGAGGTTTATCGACGAGGAAAAAGCATTCTTCGAGCCCCTTTGCCCAACATTCTTTGAACTCACAACTGCCATGGCATTCAAGTGGTTTGCAGAGCAAAACATAGATGTGGCAGTAGTGGAAGTTGGTTTAGGAGGAAGACTTGACTGCACCAACATCATTCATCCCGACCTCTGCATCATCACAAACATCAGTTTCGACCACATTGCCCTACTTGGCAACACATTCAGCAAGATTGCCTACGAAAAGGCTGGTATCATCAAGCCGGGAGTGCCAGTAGTCATCGGTGAACGGCATCCCGAGACCGAAGGAGTGTTCCGTGCAAAAGCATATTCTGAAAAGACAAGCATCGTGTTTGCAGAAGATGCCGTGTCCAACACTTCAAACTATGATTTCGAACTGAAAGGCCTCTATCAACAGAAGAACATCAAGACAATCCTGACCGCCATTCAGCAGCTGCGCCTTACACCTTATTATAATATAAGCGATGAAGCACTAAGGCAGGGACTGCTCCATGTCACAGCCAACACAGGTCTGATGGGACGCTGGCAAACAATAAACAACCATCCATTAGCCATTTGTGACACAGGTCACAATGTGGGAGGCTTCACATATTTAGTTCCACAAATCAACAGCCAGCCATGCGACACACTGCGCATCGTGTTCGGAATGGTTAACGACAAGGACATCAGCGGAGTACTCAGCATGATGCCCAAACATGCCCACTACTATTTCACACAGGCAAGTGTGCGCCGCGCAATGCCAGCCACTGAACTTCAAGCGATTGCATCAAAATATGGATTACGCGGAGTAACATTCAGTGATGTAGCCTCTGCATATGCACATGCACTTCGCGATGCTGGCGACAACGATTTCATATTTGTAGGGGGCAGCAGTTTCATCGTTGCCGACTTACTGAGCAGCTGTGGCAACAAATCGAGCAATTAGTGATAAAAAAAGCAAGAAAACATATAAAAAGATATAAATTATCAAAAATCGTTGCCCAAATATTTGCAAGTATGCAAAAAAATCGTTTTATTTGCAATAGAATTTGAAAGACCACACATCATCACCCTATTGATGCATCACTCTGGCAAAAATCAGATTCAGCAATCACTTACTGCTAAAATGTGAAAACTAATATTACAACCTATAAAAATAAATTAGCAATATGAACCAAAATCCAATAAAAAGTCTTTCGGGCTTGAAGCGCGAAGACTTCACAAAAGAAGTTCAGGGCAAGCCCGTCGATTTGTTTTTCCTGCATAATAGTGCTGGCAATGAGGTGGCTATCACCAACTATGCTGGTGCTATTGTTGCTATTATGGTACCTGACCGCGACGGCAACTATGCCAATGTGATTCAGGGACATGACAACATCGACGAGAAGCTTACCACACAGGAACCATTCCTCAGCACACTGATTGGCCGTTTTGGCAACCGCATCTGCAAAGGAAAGTTCACACTCGACGGTACAGAATACACACTCGTGTGCAACAATGGTGCAAATGCACTCCATGGAGGTCCTACTGGTTTCCACACTCGTGTCTGGGATGCAGAGCAGATTGACGGACAGACACTGCACCTTCACTATCATGCTGCCGACATGGAAGAAGGTTTCCCTGGAAACATGGAAATCGATGTAGTCTATACATGGACTGACGAAAACGAACTCAAAATTGAATATAAGGCAACTACTGACAAAAAGACCATTGTCAACCTGACCAACCATGGTTACTTTGCATTAGCAGGTCTTGCTGACCCAACTCCTACAATCGAAGACCTTGTATGCGAAATCAATGCCGACCACTATCTCCCTATCGACGAGACCAGCATTCCTTATGGTAACATCGACAAGGTTGCCGGCACTCCATTCGACTTCCGCACACCAAAGCCAGTGGGACGCGACATTGACATGCCAGGCGACGAACAGGTCAAGAACGGAGCTGGCTACGACCACTGCTTTGTTCTTAACAAGAAAGAAGTAGGTGAACTGTCATTTGCTGCACGCATCTACGAGCCACACTCAGGACGCACAATGGAAGTCTATACAACAGAACCTGGTGTACAGGTATATACCAACAACTGGGGAACCGGCAAGAAGGGAACACTCGGTGCAACATACCCACGCCGCAGTGCCATCTGCTTCGAGGCACAGCACTTCCCTGACTCACCAAATCAGCCTTACTTCCCAAGCACTGTGCTCTGTCCTGGTGAGGTTTATACTCAGACCACAATCTACAAGTTCGGAGTAAAGAAATAAAATTTACCTAATCAATATATTATTAACCAATAAAACCGATAAAATTATGAAACTTACAATTGACGATGTAAGAAGCCGCTTCATCAAGCACTTCGATGGAACTACAGGAACAGTTTATGCAGCTCCTGGACGTATTAACTTGATTGGTGAGCACACTGATTATAATGGAGGATTCGTATTTCCAGGAGCAGTAGAGCAAGGCATCATTGCTGAACTGAAACCTAATGGCACACGCCTCATCAAGGCATACAGCATTGACCTGAAAGACTATTATGAATTCTCACTCGATGACGAGAAAGGACCACGCTCAACTCACTTCCGCTACATCTTTGGAGTAGCAAAAGAAATGATGAAGCTCGGTGTCAAAGTTGAAGGTTTCAACATTGCATTTGCAGGCGATGTTCCACAGGGCAGCGGCATGAGTTCAAGTGCAGCACTTGAAAGTTGTGTTGCATACGCACTCAACGACACATTCAATGGCAACATCGACCCAATGACACTTGCAAAAGTTGGTCAGGCTACCGAACACAACTATGTTGGTGTAAAGTGCGGCATCATGGATCAGTTTGCTGCAATGCACGGTAAGAAGAACAACCTGATGCGCCTTGACTGCCGCAGTGGTGAATTTGAATACTTCCCTTGGCAGCCAAAGGGTTACAAACTCGTCCTCATCAACTCATGCGTAAAGCACGAACTCGTAGGCAGTCCATACAACGAGCGCCGTGAAAGTTGCGAACGCGTAGTAGCAGCCGTAAAGGCATTCAAGCCAGAAGCAGAGACTCTGCGCGACTGCACATGGGAAGACCTCGAAAAGGTAAAAGAACAAATCAGCGAAGTTGACTACCGCCGCGCAAAGTTTGTACTTGGTGAAGTTGACCGTGTACTTGCAGTTTGCGAAGCGCTCAAACAGAACGACTACGAGACTGTTGGTGAGAAGATGTATGAGACACACGACGGACTGAGCAAGGACTATGAAGTAAGTTGCGAAGAGACTGACTATCTGGTTGACATTGCACGCGACTGTGGTGTTTCAGGAGCACGCATCATGGGTGGTGGATTTGGCGGTTGCACAATCAACCTCGTACAGAAAGACCTCTACCCTACTTTCATCGAGCAAGTAAAAGCAAACTACAACGAAAAGTTTGGCAAGGCATGCAAGATTATCGATGTTGTCATCGGTGACGGCGCACGCAAACTCTGCTAATAAAATGTAATTACAGTCAGCATATCGTATGCTGAACAGTAAATATCGACACCCACTGTCATATCGGCAGTGGGTTTTCTTGTCAATATCAGATATTTTCCTTACCTTTGCCTGCACGATATGAAGAAACTACAAATAACACTCACACTGATATGTCTGTTCATGACAATTGCATCATTTGGACAGACATACTGGACACCATCGACCCTGCCAATGGTGCATCTGCAAGACCGCACCAAATATGTCATCAACCCAGATGAAGTTCTGAATCAAGCGACAGTTGATTCACTCGACCGTGAACTGTATCTGCTTGAAGAAGAGACAGGGGTGCAGACAGTGGTGGTCGTTGTCCGTCACATTGAAGGTGACGACCCTTACCAATTTGGTCAAGACATCGCAGACAAATACGGAATTGGACACAAGGGCAAGGATGATGGTCTGTTTGTGATGCTCTGTACAGACGACCGCAGTTACACAATCCTCACCGGTGACGGTTTGGAAGGCGCACTGCCCGACGCCACATGCAGAAGAATACAGAACCGAGTAATGGTGCCATTGCTCAAAGAAGGAAAGTGGGACATGGCCATGACAGCGACCATTCGTGCCATCGACTACTACATACGCGGAGATGAAGACTTCAAGCAAGTCATCGACAGCAGCGACGAGTATGACGAATACGACCCTCTGCTGCCACTTCTTACCATGGGAGTCTTAGGGTCAGGAATGATTGCGCTCGGAGTCTATGCCAGCAAGAAGAGATGTCCTAAATGCAAGAAAAGGAAGATGAAGGTGGTGGCATATAATAAATTCACCGACGACAATGGCAAGCGCAAAATTAAGGTTACATATCGTTGCACCAACTGCGGTCATGAAATGACAACCATTCATGACAACAATGAAGACAACTTCCGCGGAGGTTCCGGTGGAGCCATATTTGGTGGCAGAATCGGACGCGGAGGCTTTGGCGGTGGAGGCAGCATCGGTGGAAGTTTCGGCGGAGGCCACTTCGGCGGCGGAGGCTCAACAGGACGATTCTGACAACCACATCCTGACGCCTGCATTCATTCGAAACAAACAAATCACAATATTAAAGGAATCAACAACTAAATCAAAAACTAAACATTATGAAAAAAGGAACCATCGTTTTAATCGCAGCTGTTGCAATTGTTGCTTTATGGGGCATCGGACAGTACAATGGACTCGTATCACAAGATGAAACAGTGTCAAAGGCTTGGTCAAATGTCGAAGCACAGTATCAGCGTCGCGCCGACCTCATTCCAAACCTCGTCAACACAGTGAAAGGCTATGCTGAACATGAGGAAAACACATTCAAAGAGGTAGTTGAAGCGCGTGCAAAGGCAACAAGCATCCAGATTGACCCTTCAAACATCACCCCTGAACAGTTACAGGAATTCCAGAAAGCACAAGGCGAAATAGGTTCTGCACTCGGCAAACTCATTGCAGTTTCAGAGAACTACCCAGAACTGAAAGCCAATGAAAACTTCATGGAGTTACAGACCCAACTCGAAGGAACTGAAAACCGCATCCAGAAAAGCCGCACTGAATACAACGATGCCGTACAGAGCTACAATGTAAAAGTACGCCGTTTCCCTGTCAACATCATCGCAGGCATCTGCGGTTTCAGCACAAAGGCTAACTTCAAGGCAGAAGAAGGTGCAGACAAAGCACCAGAAGTTAAATTCTAACTAACAATGATTGTTCTTGATTAAGGATTGTTCTTAATTGTTTTGGTAAAAGCAACATAACATCAACTTAATCAGTCTGCAAACAACCAAAGGACAAGAAGGAACAAAAAGAAACAAGAAGAAGCAACAACATGCAACCACTTGCAGAACGAATGCGCCCCACCACGCTCGACCAGTATGTTGGTCAGCAACACTTAGTGGGTGAAGGAGCAGTTATACGCCGTATGATTAATCAGCGGCGTATTAGTTCGTTCATACTATGGGGTCCCCCAGGTGTTGGCAAAACCACTCTCGCCAACATAATCGCAAAGACACTCGAAGTGCCTTTCTTCACATTGAGTGCAGTGACCAGTGGAGTGAAAGATGTGCGCGATGTCATTGAAAAGGCAAAGGCAACACACTTTTTCAACACAGGCAATCCAATCTTGTTCATTGACGAAATTCATCGTTTCTCCAAAAGTCAGCAAGACTCGCTGCTCGGTGCTGTGGAACAAGGCACAATCACACTGATAGGAGCCACAACCGAGAACCCATCGTTCGAAGTCATTCGTCCATTACTCAGCCGCTGCCAGGTCTATGTACTCCAATCGCTTGGAAAAGACGACCTGCTCGGTTTGCTGCATCGTGTGCTTTCAACCGACACAGTACTGAAAGAACGACAGATAGAGCTGAAAGAGACAGACGCCATATTGAGGTACAGCGGTGGTGATGCACGCAAACTGCTTAACATCATCGAACTCGTTGCAGAATCGAACAGCGGCAGCATCGTCATCACAGACGAACTCGTGACACGCTGTCTTCAACAAAATCCACTTGCATACGACAAAGACGGTGAAATGCACTACGATCTCATATCGGCATTCATCAAAAGCATTCGTGGCAGCAATCCTGATGCAGCAATCTATTACCTCGCCCGAATGATTGAGGGAGGTGAAGAACCCGAATTCATTGCCCGCCGTCTGGTCATTTCGGCAAGTGAAGACATCGGACTTGCCAACCCAAATGCCCTGCTGCTCGCAAATGCAGCATTCGATGCAGTTCACAAACTTGGCTGGCCCGAAGGACGGATTCCATTGGCAGAGGCCACGGTTTATCTTGCAACCTCGCCCAAGAGCAACTCGGCATATATGGCCATCAATGAGGCACTGCAATATGTGCAACAGACAGGCAACCTGCCAGTGCCATTGCACCTGAGAAACGCACCAACCAAATTGATGGAAGAACTAGGCTATGCACAAGGCTACAAGTATGCCCACAATTACGAGGGACATTTTGTCAAACAGCAATTCCTGCCCGACGAAGCAGAGGGGCAACAATTCTGGGTTGCACAAGACAATCCACAAGAAGCAAAAATCAAAGAACGAATGAACCATCTGTGGGGGAAATAAACATCACAAATGACATTACAGCAGAACACATATCCTGATAATTTTGAAGAGAAGATCGGGTTCAGCACCATTCGTAAGATGCTGAACGAAGGATGTCTTTGTCAGTTGGGACGCGACAGAGTCGAAGCAATGCAGATGAGCATCGACTTCGACGAGGTGAGCAACCGATTGGCACAAGTAACCGAATTTGTACGCATCCAAAAAGAAGAAGAGGACTTCCCGAACCAGTATTTCTTTGATGTTCGCACACCACTGCGACGCATCAAGATTGCCAACACCTATCTCCTTCAAGAAGAACTTTTTGATTTAGGGCGTTCACTCGATTCCATACACCACATCGTGCAGTTCTTCACAAGCAGGCAAAACGAAGAAGGCAAGACTCCCTACCCCACTCTCACCCAACTCTGCCAAGGCATCAAGACATATCCCAACCTGGTTCGCCGCATCAACCAGATACTTGATGCTCACGGAGAGGTAAAGGACTCCGCAACCGTAGAACTCATGCGCATTCGCCAGGAGCAACGCAGTCTGACAAACAGCATTTCCAACATGCTGCACAGGATCTTACGCGAGGCCAAGACCGACGGACTCGTAGAGAAAGACACAACGCCGACGGTGCGCGACGGTCGTCTCGTCATACCTGTTGCACCTGCCATGAAACGCAAGGTCAACGGAATTGTACACGACGAGTCCGACTCAGGAAAGACAGTATATATTGAACCAACAGAAGTAGTTGAGGCAAACAACAAGATTCGTGAACTTGAGAGTGAAGAGCGCCGCGAAATAATCCGTCTGCTTTTGGTATTCACCGACTCCATTCGCCCCTATATACTCGACATGATTCAGTCATACGAGTTTCTCGGTGACATTGACTTCATTCGTGCCAAAGCCCGTTTTGCCATACAGACCGATTCGCTGAAACCGGCGCTTGAAGCACGCCCTAACCTTGACTGGGGTGCTGCGGTCCATCCATTGCTCAGAATGTCGTTGGAACGCCACGGTCGCAAGGTGGTACCACTTGACATCCGTCTGAACAACGAACAACGCCTGCTGCTTATCTCTGGTCCAAATGCTGGCGGCAAGTCAGTTTGCCTAAAAACAGTTGGACTTCTACAATACATGTTGCAATGCGGTTTGTTGATACCTGTTTCAGAAAGCAGCAATGCTGGCATATTCCAGAACATATTCATCGACATCGGCGACGAGCAAAGTCTCGAGAACGACCTTTCCACCTATTCATCACATCTGCTCAACATGAAAGCAATGATGAAGAATGCCAATGCAGCCACCATCATTCTCATTGACGAATTTGGTGGAGGTACAGAGCCACAGATAGGCGGAGCCATAGCCGAAGCGATGCTTAAACGCTTCAACCAGAAGCGAGCATTTGGAGTCATCACCACTCACTACCAGAACCTCAAACAATTTGCAAGCGAAACCAAAGGCATCGTCAATGGTGCAATGCTTTACGACCGTCAGCAGATGCAACCGTTGTTCCAGCTGCGTATTGGAAATCCTGGCAGTTCCTTTGCCATCGAAATCGCCCGCAAGATTGGCATACCAGAGGATGTCATACAAGAAGCAGCCGAACTTGTCGGGAAGGATTATATCAATGCCGACAAATACCTACTCGACATTGCCCGAGACAAACGCTACTGGGAGAACAAGCGACAGGCTATCCATGAGCAGGAGAAGAAACTCGACCAGACAATCGAACGCTACGAATCTGAGTTTGAAAAGATACACTCACAGAAGCGCGACATTATCGACAAGGCCCGCAATGAAGCAAAACAGATAATCGACAGCTCAAACGCCCAGGTTGAACGCACCATTCGCGAAATCAAGGAGGCACAAGCCGAACGAGAACGCACCAAGCAAATCAGGCAGCGTTTACAAGACTTCAAGGAAAGCAATGAACAAACGGATCAAAAAGAGCCTAAACCGTTTACCACAAAGCACAGCAAAGAGCGCAACCCTCTGAACAACACAAAAGACATCCGCAAGCAACAGGCTGAAAAGGCATCAACGGACACAGGCAGCACTGCCCTGAGTGTAGGTTCATTTGTCAAGATGGAAGGTCAAACCACCATCGGACGCATACTTCGCATCAATGGCAACAAAGAGGCCTTGGTGGCATTCGGGTCAATTCAGACTAATGTAAAGTTGGTGAAACTGCAACCGTCAGAAGCACCCAAAGAAGAAAAGCGTGCTGCTACATTCATCACAACTCAGACACAGAGCGAAATGCGTCAACGCACATTGAACTTCACCGGAGAAATCGATGTCAGAGGTATGCGTGGAGACGAATGCATGCAGGCAATCAGCCTTTTCATTGACGATGCACTTGTGGCAAATTCAAGCCGCATCCGCATTCTGCACGGAACTGGTACGGGCATACTTCGTCAGTTAGTCCGCCAATACCTCAACACCATTCCTGAAGTCACTGCATACCGAGACGAGAATCCCCAGTTCGGAGGTGCAGGCATCACTGTGGTTGACCTGCAATAGCAAAGAATCGCAACCACAGCCACACACATCCACTTATTCCAGACAGAGACAACAACCGCGGAACTTCCTTTGTAATGTGAAGTTCCGCGGTTCATTTTTTCATTGACTTGTGCTCCGACTTATCTCACTTTGAGCAAATCGCCCTTGACAGGTACATAGTCAGCATCCTTAAAGTTCATTTCATATAAGTTCTTCAAGTTGATGGCATATTTCTGGGCAATACTGAACATTGACTCGCCATCTTGAATGTGATGCCAATAGTTGCCACCAAATTCCTTTGCCGCCTTCGTCTTTTTCTTTTCAAGATACACAAAGTCGCCTTTGCACAGTGGAACCTCTTCAATGCCCTCATTCACTTTTAGCAACTTGCGCTTTGAAATGCCCATTTCCTTTGCAATCGACTCCCATGTATCGGTCTCGTTTGCCACGACATACATCACATCGTTGTTCTTCAATATTTTATGAGCCTTCAACTGTATGTCAGGCAATGGCTCCGGTTCTGGCAGAGGTTCGTACTTCGCATCAGGGTCACGGTCAAAACGATGAAGGTCATAGAGTTCAATAAGACTGATCAGTCGGTCAGCGTATGTTGGACTTGTAGCATATCCACACGATTTCAGTCCACGAGCCCATCCCTTATAGTCCATCACACTGAGACGATACAGACGCATATAGCGTTCCTTGTGCAAAAACTGCGAATGATCCTCATAGCTGTCACGCACAGTTTCATAGACGCGGAAGCACTCATTGCGTCCATCATCAAAGTGAGTGGTGGTGGCACCCATCCATGAACTGCCACACTTGATGCCGAAATGATTGTTGCTGCGCAGTGCAAGGTCGCTGCAGCCCGCACCACTTTCAAGCAGTCCCTGTGCCAGGGTGATACTTGCAGGGATTTTATGTTTCTCCATCTGTTCGATGGCAATGTCCTTATACTTTTCAATATAATCCAGAAAAGCCTTGTTCTTGGTCTGTGCGCAGAGAGTGGTTGCAATCACCAAGAGTGTCGCACACACCGTACATCTGAATCTCATATTTGCGTTGTAATTACATTATTATGGGGCAAAGTTAAGAAATTATTAGGAATTAGAAATAAGAAGCCACAATTATTTGGCTGAAATGATAGAATTACGAATAGTTTTACTAACTTTGCGCAGAAAACTGTTATACCTATGAATACAATCAAACACGCCATTGAAATTGTTGAGATGGACGAGGCCGAACTTACCGCAGAAGAGCTTCGCGTGATGAATGTAGCAAAAGAGGCAACCCACCGCAGTTATGCACCATACAGTCATTTCAGTGTGGGAGCAGCAGTATTGCTCGAAAATGGTGAAATCGTCAGTGGTTCCAATCAGGAAAACTGCGCTTACCCATCAGGTCTTTGTGCCGAGCGCACCACCCTGTTCTATGCAAACGCCAACTATCCCGACCAGCCTGTCAAAATGTTGTGCATAGCAGCACGCGGCACCAACGGCGAATTCACAGAAATGCCAGTTGCGCCATGTGGCGCATGTCGTCAGGTGATGACCGAGACTGAACAACGGTTCAACACTCCGATGCGAGTCATTCTCTATGGCAGTAAGGGCATTTATGCAGTCCAGTCAGCCCGCGACCTCTTGCCAGTTTGTTTCGACAACGACTGTCTCATTTAGTTTTCATCGATTTTAGGTCAACATCAATTGAACCATAGAACAGTTGAACACCAAAACAGCCAGCACCACGGACACATCAGCCACATCTCCTGCCAGTTTTAAGGCTAAAATTGAGCAGCACCCACTCGTGCCGTTTCTTCCACGAAACGCACGATTGCTGATGTTAGGTTCGTTTCCTCCACAACAGAAACGCTGGTGCATCGATTTCTACTACCCAAACTTCACCAACGACATGTGGCGTGTCGTTGGACTAATATTCTTTCACGATGCACTACATTTCGTTGACACCTCCGCCAAGACATACCGAAAAGATGCCATCGTAGATTTTCTCACCACCGCAGGCATCGGCATTTACGACACAGCGACAGCAGTTCGCCGTCTTCAAGACAATGCCTCCGACAAATATCTTGAAATTGTCACTCCGACCGACATCCATTCACTTCTTGAACAAATGCCGCTATGCACCGCAATTGTGACAACTGGGCAAAAGGCAACCGACACCATCTGCCAGTACTTCGGAGTTGAGCAACCAAAGATTGGCTCATTTGCCGAAATCGAAAGTCACAACCGCCACCTGCGGCTATACCGCATGCCCAGCACTTCACGCGCCTACCCCCTGGCATTAGCAAAGAAAGCCGAGGTTTACCAGCAGATGTTTGAAGCAGAAGGGATTCATTCTATCTTATAACCCATTATGCCCAGAACAGTTTTTCAGACCACACCACAGCGTCATGCCAACATGGCAGCAATCCACAGCAAGGACACCAAGCCCGAGTTGATTGTGCGTCGGTATCTTTGGAGCCACGGTTTCCGTTATCGTCTCAACCACAAGCGACTGCCTGGCAAGCCCGATGTAGTGTTGCGAAAATACCACACCTGCATTTTCATCAACGGATGTTTTTGGCACGGACATACGGGGTGCAGTCTTTACACCGTTCCAAAGACTAACACCAGTTTCTGGACCTCAAAAGTCAAGCGCAACAAGGAACGCGACCGACGGGTACAGCAGCAACTCGCCTCAATGGGCTGGCACTGCATCACCGTGTGGGAATGCCAGTTAACCCCCAAAGAGCGCGAAGCCACACTGGCATCACTTGCGTTTACACTCAACACCATCTTTCTCAAAGACCTAAAACCTCGTACAGGCGAGGAAACCATCAGACAGGCAAAGACTGTCACCACCTACGACACAACCGAAAGCAACGGCTATTCACAAGCAGCAGAAGACACCGACATCATCTACAACAACAGCACCACTGACTAAAAACGGAGAACACTCCATTCATATTGTCTGGTGACGAATAACCCATCATCGGTTTTGTTGACAAACAGCACGGAAACATCATGCCGCACAACCCGAAAGAGTTGTGTGGCTGTTTTTTTGTAGGGTAAAACACACTTTGATAAGCCATGATTATCCCCAATCGTTCATTATCGTTATGGTGACACCTGACGATGTTTGCCTCCACGACCGCTCATGTTTTCCTTCGCGAGCGCTCATGTTTGTTCCCACGACCGCTCATAAACTATAAAAAGGTGTACACCTTTCTGAATTTTGGTGTACACCTTTCTGGCGTTTGCTGTACACCTTTTCACAAGAAGGTGTACACCTTTTTCAATCTTCGTGCGCTCGTGTGACAATTTACGAGTGCTCGTGAGACAATTTATGAGCGCTCGTTATGCAATTTTTCCTTTCAAGACAAGTAGCAAAAGACAGCGTGGAAGGTCTATAAAACTCACGCAGATTGCGCTGATTGAAAGGAAAAAACGAATTCTGTAAATCGGCGTAACCTGCGTGAACAACTCATCCACCCCCACACTAAAAGAGAGGGATGGGGAAGGTCTGTCGCCATAAAAGGGAGGGATGGACAACCCAATGCTATCCCTGCTTGTTGCAGGGGTGGTGACTGTCCAATTGAATCAGCAAACTGAATGGAAGAATAGTACTGAATCGGTGTGAAATAACAGTATTCGAGCAACAATTAACATAAAAACAATAAAAAAGCGCCATTGCATCAAGATTTATAGGCAAAACATGAAAGAAATTGAAAATAAATCACTAATTTTGTAGCATAATAAATCAAAGACATGGAAGATATTAATCGAATAAAATTGGTTTTAGTAGAGAAGAAACGCACTGCAAAGTGGTTGTCTGAGGAAATGGGTGTTAACCCCTCGACTGTGAGTAAGTGGTGCACAAACTCGTCTCAACCAGACCTTGGTAGCTTGCTTAAGATTGCAGACCTCCTTGAGGTTGACATAAAAGAGTTACTCGTTAGAGAGTATAAACAATTTCTCCTATCGCAAGAGTCAAAATAAAAGGTTATGGATTATACAAGTGAATAACATATAAAATCAGTGAAGAACATTAAACTGTCTTTTCACAGCATCGTATTTGATAGAAAGGTAAACTTTCATCCAGACTATTCATTTGGGCAATACATCTGTTTAAAAGCTCATGAACCATACTTTCACCACAGAATAATGTTGCGTTTATGCCAAAACAATAGATGATGATGTTACTATCTGTGAAAAATAAGGAATAGATTTTTAACCCTTAAAACATGGCGACTTTCAAGAGGTTGTGAATATGAAATTCAGCGTGAATGATTTTTGCATTAAACAAGCAAGGTTCCCTCAACCACAAACGGCATTTTGCATTGCCCCACGTTTTTAGATATAAAAAGCAAAATATATGACAAAAGAAGGATTTGAAAACTATGTGCATACTGTCTATGGCAATAAAAGTGGTGCTTCTGGTAGTTATATTATAGCAATTCGCATTATTGACCAAATGTTTGAATATAATGATGTATTCGGACTTAATGGGAAATCTATTACTTGTATTGATGATGTGACTTTGCTTATGCGTATTGCTGAATTTGTTCGTACTCAACAATCGCTATTTATAAAAGGTGAGAATTCTATTTTCCGTAATATTAATCAGAATCAGATTAGCTATCCAAAAAAATGTTTTTGTTCTGCGGCTATTAAACAACTTTTGAACTATTACAAACATGATGTAGAAGAAAAGAAAGCCGAGTCAGTTGTTCAAAACATGACAACAGGACTTAAGGTTTCCCACGAGTTAATAACAATTTTCAAGATAGATAAAGAAGGTAATGATATTGAGGTTACCACAAGAGCCAGATTAGGACAGAGCTATTTCCGTAAAATGGTTTTGGCCAACTACGGCTGCAAGTGTTGTGTAACGGGGCTCAATGTTCCTCAAACACTACGAGCAAGCCATATCGTAGCATGGGCAGAAAACAAACATCATAGAATGAATCCAGAAAACGGTCTATGCCTTAGTGCAACATATGATGCAGCTTTTGATGAACACCTCATTTCTTTTGATGATGATTATCGTATGATACTAAGCAAAGAAATAAAGGAGTACTATACAAGCGATGTCACAAAAGAGTATTTCTACAAATTTGAAGGGAAACAGATAATCCTCCCTGAAAGATTTATGCCAAGTCAAAAACTACTTGCAAGACATAGAGATTTGTTGATTGGATAGAAATGTTGTTAAATCATTAGTTATTATTTATAAGCATAATTTGAATACATAGAAATACATACAATATGGCAACACAGAAAGAACGTTTTCTTGAATATTTGAAAACTTGCGTTAAGAGTACAAGAGTAACAGAGAGTAATCCTTTGCTTCTTGGTGGGAATGCCCCCAAAGATTATGTTCGTTTTCTCGAATCAGACCGTTTGTTTGATTATAATCCAGGTAAGTGGAAATATGTCGGTTCAATGTACGACATCAACGAATACAATAAGGCATTAAATATTTTCAATGAGTTGATTTCAGACAATGATTTTATAAAGCGTGATAAAAATGACAACCAAGGCTGGCGAAGAGGTGCCATAAGTCATTACATCTGTTTCCTTTGCGCACAAGATTTTTTTAATAAATCCTTAGGAGGCAATACCGCCATTTCTACGGTTTTCAACAAACAGGATTATCCTCTCCAACAAATATACTATGGAGCCCCAGGCACAGGAAAGTCTCATGCCATCAAAGAACTGACAGAGGACGAAAGCGTGATTCGTACGACTTTCCATCCTGATAGTGATTATTCAACCTTTGTTGGCGCATATAAACCAACTATGGGATTATTGCCTATCTGTGACGAATTAGGACAGCCAATGAAGATTGGAAGCACAGTCCTTCATAAGGAGCAGATTATCTACGAGTTTGTTGACCAAGCATTCTTGAAAGCATATGTACAAGCTTGGAAACATTTGGTCTTCAATGAAGGAAAGAAGCAATACCTTGTCATTGAAGAGATAAACCGTGGTAACTGCGCTCAGATATTCGGTGACTTGTTCCAACTGCTTGATAGAAATGCAGCGGGATTCTCTGACTATCCTATAAATGCAGATAAAGATATGCAGAAGTTCTTGAAGAAAGCTTTTGCAAGAACTGATGAACCTGACAAACAGATATTCTTGCAAGATGCAGACAAACAACATATCAATAAGCTATACAAAGGTGGTGAAGACGTGGTAAGTAAAGTGTTTGCAGGCGAGATTCTCGTCTTGCCAGACAACCTCTACATCTGGGCAACAATGAACACCAGCGATCAAAGCCTGTTCCCAATAGACTCGGCTTTCAAGCGCAGATGGGAATGGCAGTATATGCCTAT
>JAGHSZ010000114.1 GCA_018065565.1 Candidatus Colivivens caballi | reverse complement strand
TGGCTGGTTGAACCTAGGAAATTCAAAGTGATAGTCAAGGACAATGTCAGAAGTGGATGCTACGGGTATGCACGAAATGTATCCCGGAGTGTGCAGGTGAGGGTATATTATATCCTCAAAGCACACTTTTAGGAGATATGTGCTACATACTGGCGTAGGCAGACACTCTACAAGTTCACTATCACAGGTTTTCCTAGGACCGAACCAGCGGACGGTAGAGATGGAAGCCTGCGTTTTTGCGTTTTGTAGTATTCAAGCAACAACAATGTGTAATGCCACTCCATGGGCTTCGGAGAGGAAATAATTTGTTGTGCAATTATGCTTACAAGCAAAAAATTATTTTTGGTATTTGTTTGTCTCAGTTTCAGCACTCTTTTGTCATGGGCGCAAGAAATCATGTACGAGGGAGAGAGTGAAGGAACAATGATGCTATCTGTTTCTGAATTTAAAATTAAAAAGAAAGATGCGATTCCTCAGGCAATAAAGGACGCATATTTTCAGCTATTATTTCGTGGCATACCAGGTTCCAAGGAATACAAACGAGCCTTATTGGGAACAGATGAGAATGTGATGAATACTCATCATCAGTACTACGATAACATGATCAATGGAGGTCGTTTATACACTTTTGTTACATATAGTTATTTATATTATTACAAGAAAAAAGAAGCCGTTGTTAAGTTGTCTCTAAATGTGCAAGCATTAGTGGCAGATCTTGAACAAAACAACTTGTATAGACGCTTTGGATTACACTAATTAAAAAACAATAATATGAAAAACAAAATTCTTTTCTTATTGGGTTTGCTCTTGAGCACATTAGTACATGCCCAGGTAAACACAGTTCAACCAAGCATCATGGTAACGCCATTTGTCCCAGAAGGAGCAGACATTCGTAAATCCCTCGATGTATCAAATGAAAAGCGACAGGTTATCGCACAGATTAGTGGGGCATTTGCAGACAAAGGTTTTCCAACTAAGGATTTTTATGCGAATTATAAGAGCATTTCGCAAAATGCAGCATTTGAAGACGATGTACAAACGGACTTAAAAAGTCAAATAATTCAGAGTTCAGGTGCAGACATCTTTGTTGAAGCCGACATTAGTATCAATCACCAAAGTGACGGCAATTCAGTTCGAGTAGTATTAAAAGCGTGTGAGGCATCGACCGCAAAAGTGCTATCCAGCAAGATAGGTGATAGCGGCCGATTCTATACCACGGACATTGGCAAGCTTGGTGCCAAAGCTGTTGAGAAAGCAATGGACGGTTTCTTGGCAACAATGCAACAGTCTTTCGAAGATATAGTTGTTAACGGCAGGTCTATTGTCGTTAATGTCTCTTTTGATGAAATTTCAGACTTTGACACGACATCAGAAGTCGGAGAAAGCGGTGATGAGCTAAGAGATGTGTTAGAAGAATGGATGGAGCAAAACTCCTTTAAGAACTACTATCACATCCAAGGTACGACTGCCAAGAAAATGGTATTTGACGATGTTCGTATTCCTCTCAAAGACCCCGCTACCGGAAACAACTATAACATCAACAAGTTTAGTCGTTCTCTTGCTAATTTCTTTAAGGGGCTTGGTATGTCTGTTGATAGAGATTTGAATGGAGGTACATTGTATATTAAAGTAAAGTGATATCATGAAAAGATTATTTCTTCTCGCAATTGGATTGATGCTTTCTTTTTCTATTCAGGCACAAAACGACCTTACTATAGGTCTGGTCATGCCTAACAAAGAACTTGACGGCATAAAACCTGATGCATACAAATTATTACAATCAAAGCTTGAAAAATTACTCACAGCATCAGGCGTATCATCTTACGGAGGTGACTTTGTAATGTATCCTGTTGTAAATGTCATAGATGATGATCTCATTGAAGGCGGAATCAAGAACTTCTTTAAGATTAAGATTGAATTAACCTTAAATGTTGCGAATCTCACTTCAAAGACTCTGTTCTCAAGTGAGTCTTGGTCTCTGGCTGGAACAGCTGAGAGAGTAAAAAGTGATGCAGTGAAAAATGCTTTTACACAATTAAAGAATAACGACACTCACTTTAAAGCATTCATAGAGATTACAAAAAAGAAGATTTGTGAATATTATGAAAATAACAAAAGCACAATTTTCACAAAGGCTTCGACACTGGCCTCAACGGGAGAATACGAAGAAGCTATAGCACTCCTTTCTGGATATCCATCTCAGGTTAGCGGCTATAGCGAATCGCAAGCTTTAATGCATAAAATATACTTACAGTATGTAAATGCCAATGCAGCACGCATTATGAATGAGGCTCGCGCGGCTTATGCTACTAAAGATTACGAGCAAGCAGTCAATTTGGCAGCACAAATCCCTGCGGAATCGTCTCATTACAATGAGGCGAAATCAATAATCAACCAAGTACGTGCTACAATAGATAAAGAACAGACTGCCGCAAATGCAAGAGCGATGAAAGCCCTTGAAATAGCTGCGGATGTTCAAAAAACCAGAATTAGTGCAGCTGCGTCAGTAGCACGTGCATATTACAAAAGACGTGTGATAAATTATAATATAGTTCGGATATACTAATTATTTTATCTTATTTTTTATTTTATTTTTTAATCATTTAATTAATTACATTTATGAAAAGAACAATTATTGCTGTAACACTTGCAATCACTGCAGGTTTAGAAAGTTTTGCACAGGTGACAAAACCCGTTGTCAATGTCGAGGGATTCGCCTACAGTAGTGTTTTTTCTCAAGCAGAAGCAAACACTGTACGCAACAATGTTATCCAAAGTCTTGAGTCAACGAAACGTATTATCGTTGTTGACCTTCAACAACAGGATGCTGTTAAGGCAGAAGCGGAACGCAGAAAGTCCGAATCTGCGATGAATGACGATCATGCTGTTGCAGAAATAACTCAATTGAACGCCAACTTCTTAATTAAAGGGACTCTTAACTCTATTGATACTAAGTCTGAACAGCGTAAGAGTTATGACGGCAAGATGTACACCCAATGGAGTTCTTCGCTTAGTTATACGGTTCAGTTAATAGACCCTTCTACTGGTGCCACTATAGGGTCATACAACTACAAATCTACAGGCTCTAGCACTGATGGAGCAGCATCTTCCCGTGCAGACGCTGTTAATGGTTCGTCTGCTAATATGAAGAAGTTTATCGAAGACGCATTCCCTGTAAAGGGTACTATTGTTCAGGTTGCAGATGGTGACGCTAAAAAGGCAAAAACTGTTTATATCAATCTCGGTAATGACAATGGCATCCAGAAAGGGCAAAAATTCGTCGTTTACTCTGTCGTAGATATTGCTGGTGAAAAGTCAGAAAAAGAGATTGGAACACTTACCGCAGTAGAGGTAATGAGTGCAACACGCACATTATGTAAAGTTAACGAAGGAGGAGATGCCATCGTACAGAATATGGCATCTAATGTTGAGATGACCATTAAGTCGCGTGCAAAGAAGGGACTCTTTGGGGATTCAGGAATTTTTAATGATTTATAAACGACAGCTGTGAATAGAGCGTCAATGTTTCTCAATTTGCAAATAAATTCATATGAATAAGTTTCACAAAATCATCCTCATGTGCCTGCTGCCAATAATAGGCAATAATGTCAGTGCAAAAGATTGTATTCTTACGGATGAAGTTCAGTCAAATGCCCCGAATAATGGTCATGAATATGTTGACCTCGGTCTTTCAGTCAAGTGGGCAACCTGCAATGTAGGAGCAGTTTATCCCGAAGACAGTGGTGACTACTTCGCTTGGGGCGAGACAGAGCCGAAGAATAGGTTCGAATGGGGCACTTACAAGTGGTGCAACGGTTCATCAAAAAGCATGACCAAATACTGCACCAATTTATTATGTGGCACAGTTGACAACAAAACCGTCCTTGACCCAAAGGACGATGCAGCCCATGTTAACTGGGGCGGTGATTGGCGCATGCCAACCAAGGCAGAACAGGATGAACTCAGAAACAAATGTACATGGGAATTGACGACACAGAACGGTGTCAATGGTTACAAGGTAACCAGCAACATCAATGGCAGTTCCATTTTCCTTCCTGCTGCTGGTTATCGCGGTAGTAGCCGTCCCGTCGGCGTTGGCTCTAGCGGTCGTTACTGGTCGTCGTCTCTCTACTCGTCGAACTCGTACAACGCTTGTTACCTCAACTTTTATTCGGACGGCGTGGATTGGAAAAACAGCTACCGTTACTACGGGCGATCGGTTCGCGCGGTTTGCCCATAGGCTTAGAATGACCTAGCCCATCTCCAATGACTATAATTCAGGAGTGTATCGCGTGGAGTGTTATCTTCAAAAGGTTCACTCTACGCACACTTCTGAATTAAAATTAAGCAAATATGCATACAAGTAGTGCATGACGAGTGATAAGCAACCATGTTGTTTGGGCACCACAATATTACTAGAAATCAGCGAGATGTACTACTTTTAGCATAATATTAATCAATAAATCAGGCGGTTTTCAATTCCGCCAACAGGTTGATTTAAACATAATAAACATTGATATGTTGTGCCCGACACGGATTTAGGGTATAATTGATGTATAAATTAACTTTTTTTCTCACAGTTTTGTGTTACGGAATGGTCTGTTTTGGTAGTAATAAACAAGTTGACATTCCTGCTAATGGAGTTTATATATTTACAGAAAGTGGTGAATTTATTAAAGCATCTATGTGGAGCAATACTTCTTCTCCTGTTGGAATAGCACTCATTACCAATAACACAAAAGCTCTAATTTCATTATCTGAACCATGTGATGATATAGAATGGGGGCCGTCTGGATTTGTAAATGGAATAGTCGCAACAGAATATAATTATTCTAATAATATCCCGGGGAAAGCCAATGACGACTATTCTGGTTTTAGTAATACTCAGTTAGCAGTTGACGCATTAAACCCAAAATCCAACCATGCAATTTCAATTGCTAATAATTATCACTTTACAAACAATATTACAGGATATTTGCCTGCACTCGGAGAATTAAATGATATGATGAATCATTTTACTGATATCCAAGATGCATTATTAGCGATTGCTGCAGAACCGATTAAACAGGCCCCATATTGGTCATCAACTCAGCATTATCTGGATTATAGAGCATGGGCTTGGAGTATAGGAGAGGGAGGGGCTTTTGCCATGTTGAGAAATGATAATACTCCCGTTTCATCATGGACTAATCATTGTCGAGTTCGTCCTTTTGCAAAAATCCCTCAGCAAATAGAAATAGATAGAGAGGTGGATCATGATGAGTATGTTGATTTAGGCTTGCCTAGCGGTACACTTTGGGCAACATGTAACTTAGGTGCAGAATCGCCAGAAAGCCCTGGCTTTTATTATCAATGGGGAGATGATGTAATTGTGAGTCAAGATAATTGCAATGAACATCGGTATTATTCTGGTACCACAGATATCAGTGGCACTAACTATGACACGGCTAGAAAAATAAAGGGAAAACTATGGCGAATGCCTACCAAAAAAGAATGTGAGGAACTATATAAGTACACGGTTAGAAAGGATTCGACAATTAATGACAAAGAAGTGTTAACAGTAAAGGGGCCAAATGGCAATCAAATGATAATTCCTAAGATAGGTTATTTCAATGCTACAGGTGGAAATATGAAGGGAACTGGATTCTGGACAAGTACCCCATTAGGAAGTAACCTTGCTTATAGACAGTGGGAATGGACTTATATTTCATATAGTGGAAAAGAAATGGGCTTTCCTGTGAGAGCAGTTTTTTGTCCCGAGAATATCGTGATGCCAGTGTGTGCAACTCCAACGGTTTCGTTTGTTGACGGAAAGCTTCACTTCTCGTGTGATACAGATGACGCAAAATATCACTACAGAATGCAAATATCTGAACATTTTTTTGGAGAAACAACAAGTGATGTTATTCTGCCTAATACTTATTCATTAATTGTAACTGTATTTGCAGAAGCGGAAGGATATGAGCCATCAGAAGAGATAACACAAACATTCTCTTTTTTTGTTGACGATGTGAATGGCGATGGAGATGTAAATATTGGTGACATAACAACATTGGTAAATAAAATACTTCAAACGAGCATATCTGAATAATATCACCACCTACTATAATATTTGATTGTATCGACCTGCAGATTGAGCTGATGCAAATCCCCTTCAGCGACCTATGGAAATTAGAACCCATAGAGCCTTCTGTAGCCATCAGGGAAAGAACCATGAAAGAAAGGTAGATACAGGAAGAAAGCTTCAAGGAATACTCCCTCATCCATAACAATGCGCAGATGACAGAGAAGATGATGGTCGACTACTGCAAACGGACGAACCCACAACGGAAGTACTTCGAGAAGCCATGATAAGGCTCAATCTCTCGGTCAGAGCGTACTCTCGAATCTTGAATGTGACAACAACAATATCCGACCTTAAAAGAAAAGATAATATTGAATTGTCCCATATTGCAGAAGCAGTAGGATTTAGAAACCTAGACAGAAGCAGTTGGGGAGAATAAATAATGTATCTTGGGATTATTGTTATCCTCAAAACTTCGTTCTTTGTGAGAAGTAGCAGTCGCTTATTTCAAAAGAGAACGCAATTATGTATTCTTTTGGTAGCCTCTATCTTTTATGCCCAAATGTATAATTTAGTTAATCGCCATCGTTTTTCCGACTCAACGATGGCGATTTGTTTTTACTGTACCCTTTTTCTTGTCTGCACCTTTCGTGAGTTCCTGACATCCTTCGTAAGCAGAGGTTTTTAGTACATTATTTCAAGATTAAAAGAAATGAACGGCCGCAGTACCTACTGGTTACAGTTGATAGTGCAGCTGCAACTGTATGTCCTCACGGTGTGAACTGTCGATGAGTTCCTGTGCAGTGCCGATGGTGTCGCGGTTGAAGTATTTGGTGGCAGAGACTTTTGCATTGAGTGTGAGGCGCGACAGTGGCTGAACTGACAGCAGGAGGGCTGCACGCAGTCCGTGGTAGGCATAGTTGGTGATGTTCATGGCATAGAGCAGCGACGGTTCGGTGGCATAGATGCGTGAGTCGTAGTCGTCGGTATGGAAATATGCCAGTGCGAGGTCGAAATGGTGTTTGCGGCGGATTGACGGTTTCCAGCGCAGCAGACTGGACACGCCGTAGCCAACGGAATTGCCGCTGATGGGATGAAAGGCAATGTTGAGCGAGGCAACCGACCGAAGGGTGATGCGGGGCGAAATGGTCTGCGACTGTTGAAGGCGCACCTGCTGGGTGGTGTAGTAATAGAGTGAAATGTCGTCGTCAGCCAGTTTCACATCTTTCTGCTTTGACTTCAAGCGGTAGCGCAACTGCCATGTGGTGCGGTCCGACGGCTGATAGTGGAGTTGGCCGACAATGTCGAAACCGTTGGAACTCTCGGACGCCTGGTATCGGAGCCACGGGAAGCGAAAGGCATCGACATAGATCTGGGCAGTGAGGTGCGACAGCGGCTGGCAACGGAAGGCAAGGCAGAGTCCACTCTCGTTCTGCACACTGCTGCCCTCGCCAAACGAACTGGCATGAAGGGCGGTGTAACGCTTGGAGTAATGTCGCTGGGAGAAGGTGAGGTGCGTGATGGAGTTGAGCGAATAATCCACGGTGTTGAATGTGGCAATGCCACCGTCGGCCGATGTGGCGGTCTCGCCCTGTAATGTCAGTTGTCCGAGAGCCACGCCATAGGATGCACTGACATTGGTGAAGTCAGTCCCCGACGGGTTATAGAGCCGATAGAGTGTTGACGGTGTGTCGCTCTTTGGCAGCAACGGCACCGACAGGTGTGAATGTACAGCGGTGGCACCGAGTTGCAGACGAGAAGTGGCGTAGATGATGTTGCCGCCGAAAGTGGTCTCGGTGAGATTGTGGCGCTTGCTGCGTTCCAGTTGTGTGCGATGGAGTCCATCGGTCTTTATCGAGGAGAGGAATCCGACAGTGTCGGTGCGGTAGGTGCCGTCGATGTCGTTATACGAAAAAAAGGCGTTGAGGGTGATGCGGGCGGCGGGTTTGAGCGTGAGGGCAATGCCACGGAAGTGGTTCGCCTCCATCATCGATGAGTGGCGTGTGAATCCGCGGTTACTGCCGGCTGTGCTGCCGAGTGATGCCAGTTTGCCGAAACTGAGGTTGGTGTTGATGACCAGTCCCTGTGCAAACCCCACACGGAAGTCGCCGATGATGACATTGCGCAGCAGTCCACGGTTGTTTTTCAACTGGATGTATGCCGAGACATAGTCGAAAGCATCCTCACCGCCGTCCTTCTCAATCTGCAATCCGGCATAGAGACGGTTCATCGACGCGAGCGAATAGCGTATGGAATGATAGTTGTTGTTGCCCAGATAGATTTTGTTGGGAGAAGACGAGAGCACACTGTCGGGATAAGCACGATAGCCGGCACGGGTATAGAGTGGAATGTCGGTGCGGACCACGAGGTCGTGCTCGATGTTGCTGAGCAAATGGCGAAGCGTGGGTGAATGGCTGCCGGACGATGCTTCGCTGTCGATTCGGCAGAAGAGTGAAAGGCGGCTGCGTGTCACGGCATCGATGCCACGAACGAGCATCAGTTCGCCGAGCGAGAGCAGGCTGCCGTTGCGTTCACGATAAAACAGTATGTCCTTTATCTGATTGTCGGAAAGAAACGGCAACTGGCGCAGGTCGTCGTCAGTTGCCGTATTGAGGTCGATGGGATGCTGACGCAGTTCGTCGAGACTGAGCAACAGGGCTTCTGCTGCCGACTCATCTTCGCCCATTTCGTCGTAGATGTCTGCCACGAAGTCGTCCCACTCGAGCGGCGATTGTGCAAACACTCCAATAGCAAGGAATACGAAACTGAGTGTCAGCAGCGTGTGCTTCATGCCTTCTTCCAGTACCAGTTGAAGAATGAAACGGACAGGATGAGGCAGAGTCCCAATGTCATGTAGGTGTTGAGGTCTCCACCGAACACATCAGCCCAGGTTAAGTCTTTGCCAGAATCACCATATAGGTTCATCGTCAGCACTGCGTACGAGTTGTTCAGAACATGGAGGACGCAGCACAGTATGAGGCTTTCAGTCTTGTAGTAGATGATGCCGAGTATCACTCCTACAATCATTGCAAACGGTATCTGGATAGGATTACCGTGAACGGCACCAAACACAAATGCCGAGATGAGGATTGTTGCCCATGGACCCAAGCCCTTCTCGCGGAGTTTGTTCATCAGAACGCCACGGAATGTAATTTCCTCAGCGATAGGTCCAATCAGTCCAATGGCAATCATGCCAGCGATGCTTTTCGCCATACCTTGCATTTGTTCTCCAAGCATGTCTTCAAAGTTGAGCATTTCGCTGAATATATCGGCAACCAGAATACCCGCAATGGATGCTACGATGAGGGCTGGAGCGAGTTTCCACTGTGTCTTGTTGGGCTTGAATGCCTCCTTCAAGTTGATGTATTTGAGGATGACAAAGATTGCCACGGCTGCAATGGACGACAGGATTAGTACATAGCCGAGAGTGCCGAGTATGCCGTCTGGCATGTTGTTGACAATTTCATCGGATTTCATCCCTTGCATACCGTAGTAAATGCCTAAGAAAAATGTTGCCATTACGGCAAATACACCCTGAGGAACATAGAAGATGACTGCTACAAGCAGACAGATACCGATGATGGACCAGATGTTTTTAACTTTTTGATTCATGATGTTGATATTTTGTGAAAGTTAATTTAATGGGGGGATGGGAGTGAAGGGGCGAATAGGACTCATGGGGCTTATGAGACTTATGGGACTAATAGGGCTTATAGGACTCATGGGGCTCATGGGGCTCATAGGGTCTATGCGGCTTATGGCATTCTTTGCACTTCGAGCACATCCTGGCTGATGAACATTGCTGCCTGTTCCTTGAATCGTTCGGGCGACTCGGATGTGAAGTAGCGGCATGTGCCGTTGCGCGACAGGCGGGCATCCATATCGGGATGGCGATGCAGATAGTCGAGCAGACTGTCGGCAATGTAGCTGCCCTGCGAGATGATTTCGATGTTGTCGGGGCAAAACCGTCGAATCTTGTCGAGGAGCAATGGATAATGGGTGCAGCCCAGTATGATGGCATCAATCTGAGGGTCAAGAGTCAGCAGGTGATTGATGCGTTCGCTGACGAAATAGTCGGCACTGGGCTTGTCGTACTCTCCGTTCTCCACAAGCGGCACCCACATGGGACATGCCACGCCGGTGACGGTGATGTCGGGCGACAGTTTCTGTATTTCAAGTCGATAAGAGTCGGAACGGATGGTGCCCTCGGTTGCAAGTATGCCCACATGACGCGAACGGGTGTGGTCGCTGATGATTTCAGCCGTCGGACGAATCACTCCAAGTACCCTGCGATCGGGATAGTGCTGTGGCAACCAGTTCTGCTGTATGTTGCGCAGTGCCTTTGCACTGGCGGTGTTGCAGCCCAGGATGATGAGCGGACTTCCCATAGCAAACAGACGGCGAACGGCATCGAGCGTGAATTCATAGACGATGTCAAACGAACGGGTTCCATAAGGAGCACGGGCATTGTCGCCAAAATAGACAAAGTCGTACTGGGGCATCACCCGACGGATTCCATCGAGTATGGTCAAGCCGCCGTAACCCGAGTCGAACACTGCCAATGGTCCCCGGAGCGTCTGCTCATCAATATTGATGTCGTTTGAAAGCATACTTAAATAAGGAAATACAGTTTGCGTCAATACTGCTGCCTACTTTATTCGTCTCAGCACCTCATCTGTGATGTCAACGCCAAGTTCTGGATTGATGAACGGATAAGTGTTGTTGTCAGTATTGAGGATGTATGCAAAACCATGTTCAAAACCTATCTCGTTCAGCATCTTACTGAGTTGACGGTTCAGCGGTTCCATCATTTCCGTTTCGGCACTGCTGATGAGTCGTTCAGCCTCCTGCTTAAACGCAATGCCCTGTTCCATCAGTTGTTGGAGTTCCTTCTGGCGTTTCAGCAAGATGTTTTCAGGAAACGCTTTCTGACCATCGATATATTCTTCAAACTGACGGTTGAATGCGTCTTCGGAGCGTGACAGTTCCCTGTCGTATGTGGCACGCAGTTCCTTGAGCGACTTCTGTGCCTGCACATACTGCGGCATTGAATGAAGCACACGGCTGTAACTGAGATAGCCAAAACGCATCACGGCATTGTGGGAACCGGCGTCGGTCATTTGCTCGGTGGATGCCGAAATGGTGGTTGAGTCGGTTTCTGTACTTTGTGCCATCGCCGTCAGTGAAGCAAACAGAAAAAGGAATGGTAATATAGTTTTCATATGGATTGATGTTGTGGTTTATGTGAGTGAAATGTTGTGATGCGCCCCACTCTACATGTATTTTTACTTCAATGTAATTTTCAAAGGATTGCGCACCTGGCGTGCAAAGCGGTTGAGGTAAGCCTCCCATGCTGCAAGCGAATTAAAACCAGTCTCGGCATTGCGACTCCAACCCGAACCGAAGTAATAGGTCAGGGTGTTCTGCTGCTTGTCGTTGACCGCAAGGATGTGGCCAGTGGCTCCTGGCAGTCCGGTTTCATCCTTGTACTGCATCTTGGTGACTGGCTGAGGGAAGACTGCACCAACATAGATTTGTCCGAATGTCTTGTTCTGCACGGCACGGTATTTCTCCTTGTACTGGTTAGGGTCGCCGAGGTCCTCGTAACCCATATATCCATCGCGCTGATTCATGACATAGGCTGTCGGGTTTTCATTATGCACGATGATGCCGACAGCAACTGGCAACTGATGTGTCATGCCCTGATATGTGACACTGGTGCGATTGAGCTGGCTGCCTGCATCCAGACTGACGATGCGAGTCTCGGTGATGTCCATGCCGTCAACCGACTCAGTGCCATAGGTGAGCTGCACGGTGAAGCGTAATGGGCCATTGTCGAGAATCTTGAAGTCCTTGTAACAGCGTGGGTAGGCGATGGTGCCTCCATTGTCGGTAAGCAGTGCAGGTGTTCCGCAACCCAGTGTCGGACCTACCTTGTAGCAGTCCATACCTGTGCCGTGGTCAACATGATAGCTGACTGCATTGTACACATCATCGGCAAGGTCGCCATGTCCGAGTTCACGGAGACGGCGGGTAGCAGCAGAGATGTTAGGGTCGAGTTCGTTGCGGTAGCGTTCCTCAACCACAAGGCGTGATGTGTTCTTGTTCCACACATCGTAACCCCATGCACGCTCGCCACTCTTCTGCAACGCTGGTCCATAGCAGCGGAAGGCAACACGGTCGTTCTCCCATGCTATGTCGTCAACTCGTTCAGGGAACTGACGGCCAAACACCTTTGGTTCGTATGCCGACGGTTTGCCAGGTTTGACATAATAGACCGACTTGCCCTTTGCTGCAACTCCAACCTGGAAGATGAGTTTGCCATCGTAGGTCTGCTGACTTGCCAGTTCACGGCCGTCAGCATCGGTCACAACGACCTCTGCCGTATTAAGTTTGACAAGCACCTCCTGCATGTTCACCTCTGCCATTTCGAGGCGGGGAGCATCAAGGCGGTTGCTGATGGTCACTGTCACATTGTCGGCAGCAAATGTGCTGACAGAAGTAAGGATTGCCAAAACAAGACTCGCTACACGAGCTGTGTAGTCAGAATAGTTACGAATGAAAAGCGATGAGTGCATAATGTGCTGTTTGTTTTTTTGAGAGGGATGGGGGAATAAGGCTCATGAGGCTAATGGGGCTTATAGGGCCAATGTGGCTCATGAGACTTATAGGGCTTATGGGACTTATAGGGCTTATGGGTCCTATTAGCCCCATCATTCCATCCTCTCCCTGTTATTTCTTAATTTTGCTGATAAACTCAAAGTCGAGCGACTTGTGATAGAGATTGGCACGCGACACACGAATGCGGATGTCGTCGCCGATGGTAAACCGATGGTGCGAACGATGACCAATCAAGCAGTATCCCTTTTCGTCGAAGTCAAACGGTTCGTCGGCAAGCGAGCGCACATTGATGAAGCCCTCGCACTTGTTTTCATTGATTTCGGCATAGATGCCTGCCTCGGTCACGCCACTGATGCGTGCATCAAACTCCTCTCCAATCTTGTCTGCAAGATACTCCACCTGCTTGTACTTGATGCTGGCACGCTCGGCAGAAGTTGCTAATTGTTCCATCGCAGAACTGTGTTCGCACAGTCCCTCATACTTCTTCTGACTGGCACTGTTGCCACCCTCGGCATATCGTGTCAGCAGACGGTGCACCATGAGGTCGGGATAACGGCGGATTGGTGAGGTGAAGTGAGTGTAGTAGTCGAATGCCAGTCCGTAGTGACCGATGTTGTGAACTGAATAGCGGGCTTTCATCATGGCACGCAATGACACATTCTCCACAAGGTTCTGAATTTTGTCGCCCTTCACATCGCGCAACAGGCGGTTGATGCTCTTTGCCACCTGAGTCTTTGTTCCCTGGGTGATGACATTATACTTGAAGCGTCCGACAAACTGTGCAAGGTTCTCCAATTTATTAGGATCGGGCAGGTCATGGATACGATATGGCAGAGTCTTTGCCTTCTCGCCCTTCTTCACCTTGCCCACACTCTCTGCCACGGTACGGTTGGCAAGGAGCATAAATTCCTCAATGAGTTTGTTGGCATCCTTTGCCACCTTGAAATAGACCGACACGGGATGTCCCTTTTCGTCAATCTCGAAACGCACTTCCTCGCGGTCGAAATCGATGGCGCCGCTGCTCATGCGGTCGGCTTTCAGACGGTGTGCCATACGATTGAGCGCGATGAGTTCGTTGCAGTATTCACCAGTGCGCTTGTCAGCAGCAACAGGTATGTGGCCCTCGATGTCGTCGGCCTCACCATTCTGTTCGAGAATGTCCTGCACCTCTTCGTATGTGAACCGGCGGTTACTCCTTATTATTGTATGTACGATGCGGGATGCATAGACACGCGCATTTTCATCCATGTCAAACACCACGGAGAATGCCAGTTTGTCTTCATCGGGACGGAGCGAACAGATGTAGTTGCACAGTCGTTCAGGCAGCATCGGGATGGTGCGGTCAACCAGATAGATGGATGTGGCACGCTTCTCGGCTTCCTTGTCGATGATGGAACCTTCGGTCACATAATGCGACACATCGGCAATGTGGACGCCCACCTCATAGATGGTCTTGTCCTGATTGCGTCCCTTGCCCTTCTCCTTTACACGGATAGACAGGGCATCATCGAAGTCCTTGGCATCGCGTGGGTCGATGGTGAATGTGGTGACAGAACGGAAATCCTCGCGCCCTGCAAGATCAGCCTCGGTAAATGCGTCGCTGATGGCATTAGCAGCCTTTTCCACCTCCTTTGGATAGGTGTAAGGCAGACCATATTCAGCAAGTATGGCATGCATCTCGGTCTCGTTCTCACCAGTCTTGCCTAACACTTCCTTCACACGACCGATTGGGTTACGGCTGTTTTCAGGCCAGTCGATAATCTGCACAAGAGCTTTGTCACCGTCCTTGCCCCCCTTGAGTTTGTCAACAGGGATGAACACATCAAACGGCAGGACATCGTCGCGACGGGTGAGGAACGCCACACCATGCCCAACCTGCAATTCACCCACAACAGGTTTGTCGCTGCGTTCAAGGATTTCAACGACCTCGGCATACTGGCGGTCGGATGTCTTGCGACGGGCAAACAGCGACACCTTCACACGGTCGCCATTCAAGGCACGGAGTGTGTCGCCATCATAGACACACACACCAGTACCATCGTCCAGGTCAACAAAATTGCGCCCACCAGCAGTACGGCAGAATGTACCTATGGCCATCTGGTCGGTCTTGCCGTTCAAGGCTATTGCACCTTCATAGTTGCGGAATATCTGTTCTTCGTCAAGCAGTTCGTTGAGGATGTCCACCAACAACAGTTTGGCAGGATGGGCAGTAATATGCAAAGCCGAAAACAACTGTTTCAGCGTGAACGACTCACGGGCATGGCTTCGGAGATAGTTCATCAATTTCTCTTTCAGTTCCTTCTTTGTTAACTTTGAGCGTGACATAGGCAATTCATTTACATGAGTTTCGCAAGCACCCAGCACAATGCATCAGCACTGTCTGATGGCATGCGAAACCAAAGTTCATTATTTCAATTTGCAAAGTAAGTAATTTTTATTGACTTATTCAATAAATAAAGGAAAAAACAATGGCACAGGCAATGAAATGGCGGACTCAATACACAAAACACGGCTCTTCTCTGCCGAAAACCCTTACAACACACCATTAATTTATATATATGAATTGTGAATTATGAATTATTTCGTAACTTTGCAGACAATTACGGGAAAAGGCAAACGCCATTCCCCAACTCCCAAACAAATAAACTTCCAAACAAACGCATAACTCATCTATGGAACAGACTCTATTAGTTTACAATACCCTTACACGACAGAAAGAAGTATTCCGTCCATTGCAGCCTGGATATGTTGGCATGTATGTCTGCGGCCCAACAGTTTACGGCGATGCCCATCTCGGACACGCACGCCCTGCCATCACCTTCGACATCGTATTCCGCTATCTGCAACACATTGGCTACAAGGTGCGCTATGTGCGCAACATCACTGACGTGGGACACCTCGAACACGATGCTGATGAAGGCGAGGACAAAATTGCAAAGAAGGCACGGCTCGAACAACTCGAACCAATGGAAGTGGCACAGTACTTTACAAACCGCTTCCACGATGCAATGCGCGCACTCAACTGTCTGCCCCCATCAATCGAGCCTCATGCCACTGGCCACATCATCGAACAGGAGCAACTCGTAGAGGAAATCCTCAATAACGGATATGCCTACGAGTCAAACGGTTCCATCTATTTCGATGTCGAGAAATACAACAAGGACCATCACTACGGAGTGCTTTCAGGACGCAACCTTGACGACATCATCAACAACTCACGCGAACTGGCGGGTGTTGGTGAGAAGAAGAACCAAGCCGACTTCGCCCTCTGGAAGAAAGCACAGCCAGAACACATCATGCGCTGGCCAAGCAAGTGGAGCGACGGTTTCCCTGGATGGCACTGCGAATGTACCGCAATGGGACGCAAGTACCTTGGCAATCACTTCGACATTCACGGAGGCGGCATGGACCTCATCTTCCCACACCACGAGTGCGAAATAGCTCAGGCTGTGGCAAGTCAAGGCGACCCAATGGTACACTACTGGATTCACAACAACATGATAACCATCAACGGACAGAAGATGGGCAAGAGCCTCGGCAACTTCATCACTCTGCCACAGTTCTTTGCAGGCGACCATGAAAAACTCGACCGCCCTTACAGCCCTATGACCATCCGTTTCTTCATTCTTCAAGCACACTACCGCTCAACTGTCGATTTCAGCAACGAAGCACTGCAAGCCGCCGAGAAGGGATTTGAACGCTTGATGGATGCCTACAAGACGCTCCAGTCGCTGCAAGCATCTCCTGCTGGAACAGCATCGGCGGCAGAAATCACACTCGACACAGTCAACGCCCTCCGTCAGAAGTGCTACGACGCAATGAACGATGACCTCAACACTCCAATCGTCATCAGCAACCTCTTCGAGGCATCACGACTCATCAATCAGGTAGCCGACCATTCTGCAAGCATATCTGCCGAAGCACTCGCTGCATTGACTGAGATGTTCAAACTCTTCACATTCGATCTCCTCGGACTTGTCAACACTGCCGGGGCAAGCAATGCCGACCGTGAAGCCGCATTCGGCGAAGTAGTCGATATGCTCCTCGAACAGCGAAGCAAGGCAAAAGCAAATAAGGACTGGGCTACAAGCGATGCCATCCGCGACAAACTCGCAGCTCTCGGATTTGAAGTAAAGGACACCAAGGACGGTTTCAGTTGGAAGCTGAATAAGTAGCAGTTTCCGTTCAGTAGTCAGCAGAAGTCAGACGCTGTGGAGTAAAGCAGTTAACTGGCTGACAGTTGGTGCTTACTGCTTAACAGCGCAAGCCGCACTTCTCCTACATTGTATCATCTATTAATCCACTACAAGCAAATGAACCTCGTCAAAATACTGATGTGCATATCACTCCTTTTCATTTTGATATGCCTTGCAGTCTGCATCTATTTTGATGCAGCACTGCCATCGACCGACCCTAACGCAACAACCTTTTACATCATGACCGCAGTCTTTACCATTGCAGCCATCTGGTTCGTCATGACAATGATAAAGAGTTTCAAAAAGAAATAAGCGTATAGGCCAAAAACAAACGAGGTCAACACAGATATAACACTTCTGCGTTGCCCTCGTTTTGTTTGCGAGTTACCGTATGGTTTGGTCAGTATTAGACCAATAAGCCCACAAGGAATGATTACTTGATGCCCAGCTTTGCCTTAACCTGATTTGTAACATCAGTGCTGATTGTTTCGTTGATGAATGGGATGCCAGCTGATGTGTCCATTATATAGACATAACCACCAGCAGTACCTATTTCCTGAATAGCCTTTGTAACCTTTTCGCTGATTGCCTGCAACTTCTCCTGTTCGGCTTTTGCCATCTCCTGCTCTGCAGTCTGGCCGTACTGCTGCAAACGCTTCTGAAGGTCAGTGAGTTCCTGTTCACGGCGCTGCTTTGTTGCGTCTGGCAATGATGCGCCATTCTTCTGATAGTCTTCGTACTTGCTCTTCAATTCATCCTGCATACGCTGGATTTCATCCTGATACTGATTACCGAGTGTCTGGAGTTCAGTCTGTGCAGTAGTGTATTCAGGCATTGCAGGGATAATAGTTGCAGAGTTTACATGTGCAAACTTCTGTGCAAAAGCACTCATTGGAAGTGCGATAAGTGCTGCTAAAATAAGTTTTTTCATTGTTTGTTTTGGTTTTTATGATTATTATGTTTTTGTTAATTGTTCGATGAAAGTGGACTGTTGAGGCCTATGAGACCAGTGAGTCCTATATGCCCTATTAGCCCCATTAGTCCTATAAGCCCCATAACTCCTAATAGGCAATTATCTCATTGATCAATGAGCATAGCCGAGTTTAGTCAGTACATCGTCGCTGATGTCAATCTTCGGAGAGGCATAGATGATGCTGCCGCCTGAAGCACGGTCGAGTACGAGTTGATAACCTTTCTGGTCGCAGATGTCCTTTACAGCGTTGTAGATTTCATCCTGGATAGGAGTCATCAGACTCTGGCGTTTCTTGAAGAGTTCACCTTCATTGCTGAAGTACTTTTTCTTGAGGTCGCTTGCCTCTTTTTCCTTCTGCATGATGGTTTCTTCGGTCTTCTGTTTCTGTGCGTCACTGAGGAATACCGACTCAGACTGATATTTCTTGTACATAGTCTCCACTTCTTGCAGAATGGCTTCGACTTCACCCTCCCACTTCTTGGAGATTTGGTTCAACTGTTCGTTTGCTCGTTCGTATGCAGGTACATTCTTAAGTATGTATTCCATGTCAACAAGTGCGAACTTCTGTGCGCTGGCAGTCATTGCTGCCATTACAACGATTAAGGAAAGCAATAGTTTTTTCATTGTTCTGTTGTTTTTGGTATTTGTTGGTTTAGTGTTTAAATACGAGTTAGAATTCCTGTCCGAGAATGAAGTGGAACTGGCTGCCACCGTATGATGTCGAACCGAACACCTTGTCGAATCCGTATGCCCAGTCAATACCCATCAGACCAACCATAGGAAGGAAGATGCGGACACCGACTCCGGCAGAGCGTTTGAGTGAGAACGGATTGAACTTCCTGACATCGTTCCATGCATTACCACCTTCAAGGAATGCGAGTGCATAGATGTTGGTTGAGGTGTCGAGCATCAATGGATAACGGAGTTCGAGTGTCATACGCGTATATGCATATGCCTCGTTGCCTATGCTTGGTGTGAGGGCACCATTGTCGTAACCACGGAGTCCGATGGTTTCAGTGTAATAGCTGGTTGAGTATCCCGACATTCCGTCACCTCCGACATAGAAGGTTTCAAACGGTGAGCGTTTCTTGCTGTTGTAGTGTCCGAGGAATCCTGCATCAAAGCGAGTCATCAGCACGAAACACTTCTTTGCACCCGACAGTGGTGTATAAAACTTCGAGTTGAACTTCCACTTGTGGTATTCAATCCAGCGATACTTGCGCTGCAAGTCGCGCTGATAGTTGGCATCAGCATAACTTGTTGCCATGTTGTCGTAGTCGATACCATCCCAGAGTGAGAACGGAGGTGTGGCAGACACTGACATTGATATTTCAGAACCGCTGCGTGGATAAATCTGGTTATCGATGGAGCGGCGTGAGAGTTGCAATGTAAGGTTGATGTTGTTACAGTTTCCGTTGTTGATAATGAAGTAGTCCCAGTCCTTCAACATATAGCGTGTGTAGGAAAGTTGTGCCATAAAGCTGAAGTTGTTGTCAGGCCATGTGAGTCGCTTACCCCAACCGATGGAAAGACCGAACAACTGAATGTACTTGTCTGGATCGTAGAACGATGAGTAGTTGTTGTAGTACGAGTTGTTGTAGTTGCCGTAACCATAGAGCATCGAATAGTAGCTGTTGTAGTACGATGAGTTGTAGTACGAACTGCTGATGTCGGTCTGGCGTGAGTAGAATGCCGATATTGACAGTTGGTTAGGACGCTTGCGACCGAACCAGTTGTCGAGGAACGATGCACTGATCTGGTGATAGTAGCTACCATTGGAAGAGCCACTGATTTCAAACTGCTGTCCGTCACCCTGCGGGATGATGCCTCGACGGTTCTTGCCGAAGATGTTGCGGATGGAGAAGTTGGTGAACTTGAGTCCGACCTTACCAATCAGACCAGTCTGTCCCCAGCCGAGTGAGAGTTCCACCTGGTCGGATGACTTTGGTACGAGTGGAATGCCTATATCGACAGTACTGTTTTCAGGATGCTGCTGAACATCAGGCTGTGTACTGCCTTCAGGGTCGAAGTATGGCATCTGGCCCACTTCCATCAGCGTCTGCTTCAAGGCATCCATGCTGAAGAGGTCGCCTGGCTTGATTTTCAGTTCACGGCGGATGACTTCTTCATACACACGGTCGTTACCATAGATAGTGACTTTGTTGATGTGTCCCTGCTGACCTTCAGTGATACGGACCTCGACATCGATGGAGTCGCCATCGACCTCTACCTCTACGGGATCAACATATCCGAACACATATCCCTGATTGTAGTACTGGTTGAACACCGCATCGTCGTCCTTCTGGAGGCGCTTGTCAAGGAGCACCTTATTATATACATCGCCTCGCTTCATGCCCAACAGGTTGTTGAGTCGTTCGCTGGCAAAGATGGTGTTGCCCACCCAGTTGACATTACGCAGATAGTATTTCTCGCCTTCTTCGATATTAATGTACACATCGACAAGGTTGTTGCCGAGGTCAACGACGCTGTCAGACACAATCTGAGCATCGCGATAACCAAGTTCGTTGTATTTCTCTATGACGCGGTCTTTGTCCTCTGCGTATTTTTCATCGACAAACTTCTTTGCCTTGAGCAGGCTCTTGAAGCCCTTCTCGTTGGTCTTTTTCAGAAGGCCTCCCGAGAAGAATCCACCCATGAACTTCTTGCGTGGGATGGCATTGTTACCTGTGATATAGATGTGGTTGACCTTGACTTTTTCGTGTTTGTCAATGTTGACATCAACGATGAGCTGTCCCTCGTTTGCGAGGTCGTCGCGTTGAAGTATTTCAATCTCGGCATTTTTGAAGCCCTTCTCGTCGAAGTACTTCTTGATGAGTCGCTTGGCGCGGTCCACACGGTTTGGTGTGATTTCAGCACCCTTCACAATGCCCATCTTGGTTTCGAGGTCTTCCTTCTCGTTCTTCTTCACTCCGTTGATATTGATTTCCGACACTTTCGGACGAGTAGCGAGGATGATGCGCAAATAGATGCTGTCGCCACGGATTTCGTCAGCTTCGATACGCACATTTGAGAACAGTCCATGCTTCCAGTATCGCTTGACAGCGGCTGTGATTTCGTCGCCAGGAACGGTGACCACATCGCCCACATTCAGCCCAGATATGCCTATCAAAATGTTTTCGTCGTATTCCTTGACGCCATCAGCCTTGATGCCGCCAATAATCAATTGTCGTGTTTGTCCGTAGAGCACAGTCGGTTTGTCAGATTGCTGTGCGCACATATCAACAGGGCTCATAAGCGCAAAGATGCTTGCGAGTCCGAAAACGATGCTATGTATTGTTTTTCTCATAATTCTAATCAAGTATGAAAGGACCATTACAGTTCTCTCGTATGACCGTGAAGGTCGTTAGCAGCCGGAATTCCCCGTTGCCACTTTTGCAGGTGGTTCTTATTTCTTCGCAGTGACCTGTTCGCCAGTCTTGCCGAAACGGCGCTGGCGTCCCTGATAGTCCACGATGGCTTTGAAGAGTTGCTCCTCATCGAAGTCGGGCCAGAAGACATCAGTGAAATAGAACTCCGAATATGCGCACTGCCAAAGGAGATAGTTGCTCAGGCGCTGTTCGCCTCCAGTGCGTATCATCAGTTCAGGTTCAGGCATGAAGTGTGTCTCCAGATGCTGATTGATGACACTTTCGTCAATGTCAGCGCTGCTGAGTCTGCCATGCTCCACCTCGGCAGCTATGTCGTGCATTGCCTTGGTGATTTCCCACTTTGAAGAATAGCTGAGTGCCAGCACCAGGCAGGTACCAGTGTTCTTCGCAGTGCGGTCAACAAGATACTGAACAGCCTCCTGCACCACCTGCGGCAGACGCTGTATGTCGCCAATGACACGGAACCGTGCATTGTTCTTCATAAAGAGTTCTTCCTCCAAATGTTTCAGAAGCAGTGCCATCAGTGCGGCAACTTCATCGGCAGGACGGTTCCAGTTCTCGGTTGAGAATGTATAGAGAGTCAGATAGTCGATGCCCAGGCGTGTGGCAGCCTCCATGATGGAGTGTACCTGCTGTGCACCCTGCTGATGTCCAACTGTGCGCTCTTGTCCTCGTTGCTGTGCCCATCGGCCGTTGCCATCCATGATGATAGCAATGTGCCGTGGCAGGCGTGTCATATCTAATTGCTCTTTATACATATTCTTATTATCTGTTTAGTCCTCTCCCATTCTGTCCATCGTCACAGACTTCATCTAATGGAGCAATTCCGTCCAGAGATGCCCTATATGGCAGTTATTTCAGTCCTGACTGGCAGGAGGGGACATGCATTTAGTCGTTATTACACAATCTGTATTTAGGGCAGATGTCGTAGGAGATATAGACCATCGTGGTCATGTATGAATCCTTGTTTTTAAGAAATCCGCTCTTTATCTTGTATGGATCGCAGATGCCGTCGAGCTGATCGGTCATGCTGAAATGTACAGCCCAGTCGAAACCGACATTGACGCGGTCTTTCAGTTTGTACTTCACTCCCATGCCAAAAGGCAAGTTGCCAGTGAAGGTGCTGTTGCCAAATGTGAAGCCGAATCCAAGTGCTATGTATGGCACGAGTCGGTGTGTGCCCTTGTAGCTGCGTCCTGTGCCATAACCCCAGAAGCTGATTTCGTACATGCAGCTGAGGTCGATGACCGGGTTGTCGAACTTCCATTCTTGTTCTGGCAGGTCGGGATATTTGTTGTGGAACTTCATTGCATCGCCACTGACACGGGTGTAAGCCAAGTCGCCTTTGAGCGACATGCGTGGATTGATGTTCCAGCGGCCGAGCAGCGAAGCACCAAAGTTATTGTGCTTATATGGGTGTGTGTAGTCGGCATCTCCCATGTATGACCCCAGACCTATCATGCCACCAATCTCGTACTTGTATTCGAGTTCCTGCGCCTTCACAGCCAATGTGGAGACGAGTATTCCGAGAACTACAAATATGGACTTAACAATGTTGGTCATCAGTTGATGGGTATTGATAGATGTTGATGGGTTATACTGGTGATTATGTATGCCCCAGTCGTCAGACGAACAGATGCCTATGACTGTTGAGGGTCATGATTTTCCGTGATTACTTCAATGTGCCCTTCCACACCATTGGTTTCTCACCACTCTGGATGAGCCACAGTTTGCCGCCCATCACTGTCACTGACGAAGGTTGTGCTGTGAGTGCCTCTGGTGCTGAAACAAACCGGGTCATCTTTCTCCATGTGATGCCCCAGTCGTCAGACGAATAGAAGTCGTGGAGTCCGTTGCCATCAGCCAGATATGCCACAAGGCGGTCGTCGTAGCGAACTACATTGACCACATCAGCATAAGGCAGTGGGTAAGGATTGTCAACAGTGACCTGAATGTACTGCCACTGCTGGTCGTTGGCGGCCTGTGCAGAAGCCACCTTATACCAAACAACCGACTTGCCAGTCACGGCATCAGTTGTACCAGCCATCACTACATTTCTCAGACTTTGGTTTGTCTTTGTGGCATTGGAAACAATGCTCAGGTTTCTGGTTGGAAGCATGTCGATGTCGGCTGTGCCATTGACGCGCATAGCATCACGGTTCCAGTCAGTTGTACTGAATATTGTATCGTTGATGACAAGGTAAGCATAATTGGCGTCAGCACCGAGCAGGCGGTCAGCCACGAGTTGTCCGTCACCCTCAGCGTCCCAGTTGATACCATCAGCAGATGTCACAACCACATTGTCGCTACGGAGTGCAAACAACTGATTCTTGAAAACGATGACCGACTGGATGTCGATTGCATCGGAAGTTGATGCAGGAGCCGCCCATACAACGCCGTCGGCCGATGATGTTGCGGTAGTTGCAGTGTTGTCGCCGCTGAACACCACGAGTCTGTCATCGAGAGCCAGCAGACGGTGCGCAGCATTGAGTTGCAAATTGTTGAGAGTGAGCGAATCCCACACGAGTGTATCGATGTCAGAAGTGCTCTTGTTTATCTTCACCTTGTAGTGTTTAGTGCCTAATCCATCAGATGCAACAGTCATGAGGTCAACAGGCTCAGAGAAGTCGATGGAGTCCTTGCCACTTGTCATCAAGTAGTACTGGTTGTTCATCAGTACAAACACATTGCCATAAGCGCTGTATGAAGGAACGACATGTGTAAGGTCGGCCCAGTGTGGAAGCGAATCGACAGAAGTGATGATATTGTTTACCTGGTCGATGTTGAACTTGATGTCCGAGCCTTGGATTGTGCGATAATTGAGACTGTCGTTGCCCGCTTGATTCTTCACGGTGGTGGCAGTCTTGATGTTGTCAATCGTGAATGCAATAATCGCACATTCAGGATTGGTCGTCACATTATCGTCCTCAGTGTTCAGGCACGATGACAGTGAAGCCATTGCGCCACAGCAGAGGGCAGCCAAGCAAAAATATCTTGTTATTCGTTTCATTCTTTCCAGTGTTTACTTAATCATGGCAAGCCACATAAAGGCACACCATAGTCCGGACACAAAAGTCCATATTAGTGAATAATTGTGCAAAATTACGAACATTTTTCGCTATAACGAAGAATAACACCCACTTTTAATGTTTTTTATAGTTATTTTGTGCTCTTTTAAGGTAAATTGTCACTTGAAGGCAGTTGGATTTCACAATAATGAGAAGGGATGGGGGGATTGGAGGAATGGGAGTAATGAGGCCAATGGGACCTATAAGGCTTATAAGCCCTATTAGACCATCTGCCACATAAAGCAAAGAATGCCCAGGCGAAACCGCCCGGGCATTCTTAATATAGAGTCAATGCTAATTACTTAACGAGAACCTTCTTACCGTTCATGATAACAACGCCACGGAATGAGTTGTCAACTGACTGACCAGCGAGGTTGAACATAGCACCGTTTGCAGTTGTTGCGTTGATGCCGTTGATTGCGTCAGCACCTGTACTTACAGGGAGAGTGAAGTCTGCAGGCTTGATCTGGTTGACCTTCTTGTTCTCGTAACGAGAAAGAACGATCTTGTTCATTTCAATATCGCCTGCTGTGAATGTGTCAGCTGCCTTAACTGT
>JAGHSZ010000052.1 GCA_018065565.1 Candidatus Colivivens caballi | reverse complement strand
CCACCGCCACCGAATGGATTGTTCTGCATGAGTTCCTGTCGCTGTGCTTCTGTAAGCTGCATGCCAGGAGTGAACTTGAATGAGAGAGGCTTGCGCTCTGTTACAACCTCGCCGTTTACCTTTACTGTATAGCTTCCGCCACGAACTGCGAAACTGAGGTCGCCAGTGAAGTCGCTTGTGAACTTACCTGTATAGCGTGCAGTGAAGTCGCTTGAAGGTACACCTTCACCGAATCCGTAACCACCGTCAGTCATGAAGTCTATCTTAGTGACATTGTCGGTACGGCATGTGTTGCCTGTCCAATCGGTTGAAGCGAAATACTCGCTGTAGAAACCGTCCTTGCCGTTTGAACCCTTTATCTTGTCCATCTTTGATACCTGGATGTATTCGTTGTCGATGTCGCAGCCACGGATGTAATCGACCTGTGCGCCTGGCATCTTATTCTTGATACCCTGAAGGATAGTAACTGTGTGAGTAGGAGTACCGCTGTAGTTACCACGAATCATCTCGATGTCGTCAGCGTTAGGACCGATGACGGCAATCTTCTTGATTGACTTTGACAGTGGAAGCACGCCGTCGTTCTTGAGAAGAACCTGTGCCTCACGAGCGAGGAGGAGGGCCTGGTCGCGGTGAGCCTGACAGTCAACGACGCTGCCTGGGATAGTTGAATATGGGTTCATCTCGTCAGGGTCGAACATACCGAGTTCGATACGAGCCTTGATGAGTCGGCGAAGCGATACGTCGATGTCTTTCTCCTCGATTGTACCCTGCTTCATACCTTCTACAAGTGATTGGTAGCTGCGTCCACACTCGAGGTCAGTTCCATTGCGTACTGCGTCAGAGCTGGCAGTCATGGCGTTCTCGTGTGTGCCGTGAGCGTTCTTGTTGAAGAAGTCGTTGATGGCATCGCAGTCGCTGACTACGAGTCCCTGGTAGTTCCAACGGTCGCGCAGAATCTGGATGAGCAGACGGCTTGATGTACAGCAAGGTTCGCCTTCGAATGCACTGTATGCACACATCACTTCCTGTACATTACCCTCCTTGACGAGAGTCTTGAATGCAGGAAGATAAGTTTCCCAAAGGTCGCGTCCTGATGGTTCAGAGTTGAAACGGTGACGCTGTGGCTCTGGTCCGCTGTGAACGGCATAGTGCTTTGCACAAGCGTGAGTCTTATAATACTTGTCGTCATCACCCTGCATGCCGAGAACCACATTGAGTCCCATGCGTGAAGTGAGGTATGGGTCTTCGCCGTAAGTCTCCTGACCGCGTCCCCAACGTGGGTCACGGAAGATGTTTACGTTTGGCGCCCAGAATGTGAGGTTTGGTTCTGATGAAACATAAGGACCGATGTTTCCTACTCGTGGAATGGAATTGTAGCGTCCACGTGCTTCGTCCGACACCATCTTGTATGCCTTGAGTTCAGCATCGTCGTCGAATGTTGCAGCCAAGGCGATGCACTGTGGGAATACTGTTACGTCACTAACGCCCATAAGTCCGTGACAAGCCTCTCCCCACCAGTTGTATGCAGGGATTTCAAGGCGTTCAATAGCCAACGAACGGTTCATCATCATGCTCACTTTCTCTTCCGGAGTAAGGAGGCTGATGAGGTTGTCAACACGTTCTTCAACTGAAAGTTTCGGATTCATGAACGGATACTTGTAGTTGCCGTTCGCATCTGGCTTAAAGCCATCAGGTGCAGCTGCCGACATCATCAGTGAAGATGCCAGTACTGCTACGAGTGTTGTAATTCGCTTCATAAAATAAATTGTATTAATAGTTTGTATTGGTTTCTTGGTTTCGATTCTACTCTTGTATTCGGTCGGTTCTGTGCATTTGTGCGGCTCTTTGGCTTTGCTTCTGCTCTTAGTCGTTGAACTGCTATCAGGCATTTCTTGGTTTTCGTGGTATTACCTTCCCAATATGCTCACACTTGCCATGTCAATGCAAATATAATATAATTATGTGAGGGCGGTGGAATGTTTCTTGCATTTTTTGGCGCTACCGTAGGTTTATGCCGTTGTGCGCGAGAGGCAGTGACGCTGATTGCAATGTGCAGTAAACAATTGTGCGATGCCTGGTGTTGCCAAACACAATGTGCACAATAACTCGCAAATTGACTTCTTCTGCCATGTTTTGGCGGTTATATTTGCTTATTACAATCAAAAACACTATCTTTGCGACAAATTGTCTAACGAGCAGATATGAGAGACTTGACCAAAACGATGACTGCAATGCTGACGGCGATGGCTCTGCTGTGGCTCCTGCCATTGTGCGCTATGGCCGATGACAACTATTATAGTTCTGAACTTACCTATAAGGACGGACTGGCGAGCAATCACATTCTGCGTATCACTCAGGATGACTATGGGTTCATCTGGATACAAACTTCCAATGGATGGAACCGCTACGACGGCAGCCGGTTCTCATTGACCGACCGGGCGCCAAAACTGGCACCCGACCAGGTACACCAGGGACTGAAAGAGGGGGAGACGATTGAGGAGCACGACGGACGCCTGACCTATGTGAACCGATTCAGTGGCCGCCGCCACGAATTTCAGCTTCGTTCGCGCATATTGTCGCCTAACCTTGCCAAATGCTACCATTCAGTTCGCACTGCCGACAACAAAATCTGGGTGGCTACCAATGGCAACGGACTCTTCTGCTATGACATTGATGCCGACTGTGAATACCACCATCGTGCCTTTGAGTCTCATGTTCTTTGGCTGAGATCAAACGCCTGGACTTGCATCTTCGAGGATCGTAATCACGACCTATGGCTTGGTAGTGAACACAACGGAGTCACCCACATCAGCAAAACGAATGTTCCTGCATGCCATTACTTCTTTCCAGTTCCTGCCTGTGGCATACACGACATCACCAACTATGTAAGGGCAATGGGGCGTGAACCGCAAACGGGCAATGTACATATGCTCACACGCGAAGACATTGAATATGTATATACGCCTGACCTTTCGCGGCTGATAAGCAAGGAATCCATGCCGTTCAGTATCAATGAATACTGCTGCGACACACATGGGCACTTCTTTGCTGCAACGGAAGGTGGTGGTGTGCGGATTGACGGAAAATGGGTGACTGATGTGAAGTTTGTAAGGGCACTGGCTTGCGACCACCGAGGCAGAATGTGGGTTTATGCCCGCGACCGCGGCATTGCGATGATGCAACAGGGTGGTGACGGGCGATGGAATGTGCGCCAGTATCTCGACCAGATATTCTCGTCGCTTGTGGTCAACGACATTGCATGCGACAAGAACGGCTTTTTGTGGTGCGCAACTGACAACGGTGTTGTGGCATTCAATATCGATGATGTCCTTAAAGGCAGTAAAAGCGTCATCCGTATCGCAACTGGCCCGACAGCCATTCCCGAACGCAACATCGTAGCAATCCATGTGGATGCCAAAAACCGCATCTGGGTGGGTGAGAGTGGCAACGGAGTGACGAAGGTCATTCCCGACAAGAACTATAAATCGTTCTCCTTCCGCACTATTGACAGCAGTTGCAACATGGACAACAAACTGGTGCAGGCATTTGTCTCTGACAATGAAGGCAACCTGTGGGCATCGACCGAAATGGGAGTGACATGTGTCAATCCCGTAAACATGACATGTGTCAACTTCACCCCTGCTGGCAACATTGCACAAAACATATTCATAGCTCAGAGTGCTCTCTGCATTGATGGCAATCAGTTGCTGTTTGCCTCGACCGACGGAGTGCTTGTGGTGGATGCTACGGTGCTGTCGAAGTTCAAACCGGAACCACCAACGATTTATTTTTCCAATCTCCTTTATGGCGAATTGTGCAATGGCGAGCAATTCGACCGTGACACCATCATCACTGATGTTGATGAAATCTGTCTGCCATACAACCTTAATGCGTTCAGCATAGGCTACACCACATTCGACTATAATCAGTTGCGACCATCCCGTTTCCAGCACTGGCTTGAAAATGGGACACGCTCATGGACACGCCCTGTGGCTCGCGGAGTGCGCTATTTCCCTTCGCTGTCGCCTGGCACCTACTATCTCCATGTCCGTGCCTGCAATCAGTATGGCCTATGGGGCGAAGAAAAGGTGTTGAAGATACGCATCCTCGCACCATGGTGGAAACAGTGGTGGTTCATCCTGCTCTGTATCTTCCTGTTGGGATTCGTGGTCTATCACATCTACCGCTTCTATGTGTTTAGGCGACTGACACGGTCGTCGATTGAGGAACTTGTCTCTGAAAAGAACAAACTCACAAAGCTGTTTGTGCGCAACATCACAGAGGAAGCCAGTGCTGATGACCCACATCTGCAACTGAGCGAACGCATCGACCAGGTGTTTGAAGAGGAGATAGGCAACCAGGAATTTACAGTCGATGACTTTGCTGCCCGTCTTGGGTACAGTCGCACCACATTCTTCCGTGTGGTTCGTGAAGCCACCGGACTGTCGCCACGCGAGTTCATGCGTAGTCGCCGTATGAAGCGTGCCGCCGAACTCATCCTCCAAACCGACCTCACCGTTGCTGAAATAGCAGTGAAAATCGGTATGGATCAGTTCTATCTCAGCCGATGCTTCAAGGAACAGTTTGGGGCAACACCAATTGAATATCGTCGGCAGAACGCAAGAAAGCAATAGAGAGATTCAACGGAGAACCAATAGGTCTGTATGTGAACATGACGATGCCCCCAATAAAAATCATGGTATTAAATCATGAAATGGTTGTATCAAGCCACAATATCGTCATTTCATGCCATGATACCATCGTTTCATGCTATGATACATCCACAACATATCATTGATAGCAGCATGATGTATCTACGATTGTGCGATGACGCATACATATACAAGAGTGAACATATCACACAAAATTGTGTGAAACCAATAAATATCAATAGAACAATTCAGATATGAAACAGGCTGAATACATCGACAGCATTGAAATCAATGCTTTATGGAAAGGTGGAAGGCACATTCGCTGGCAACTGCGCAAGGATGTCAACATCCTCAGCGGCATCAACGGTGTGGGCAAGAGCACCATCATCAATCATTCGGCGCAGGGACTTCACTACATGGAAGGCGGTGAGATTCCTGCTGGTGAAGTGGCACAGGGAGTCAACATCAGACTCTATCCAGAAGATGCCACATTCATCAAGTTCGATGTCATCCGTTCATTCGACCGTCCGCTTCTCAACAGCAACTTGCTGGAGAAACTCGCTGACTCGCGAGTGCGCACCGAACTCGACTGGCAAATCTATAAATTGCAGAAACGCTATCTGGACTATCAGGTCAACATCGGCAACCGTATGATTGCACTGCTTACCAGCGGCAATCCCGACGACCAGCGACTCGCAGCCGAGGTGTCGATGGCAAAGACGCGTTTCCAGGACATTATGGATGAACTCTACACTGACACTCACAAGGTTATCGACCGCCGAAGCAACGAGATTCAGTTCATTCAGGGTGACGACATCTTGACTCCATATCAGTTGTCATCGGGCGAAAAGCAGATGCTTGTCATCATGATGACCGTGCTGGTGGAGAACTGTGAACACTATGCACTGCTGATGGACGAACCTGAAATCAGTCTGCACATTGAGTGGCAGAAGCGTCTAATCACACTCATCCGTGAGGTTAACCCGAATGCCCAGATAATCCTCTCTACCCATTCACCTGCACTGATTATGGACGGTTGGATGGACATCGTGACTGAGGTGGGCGATGTGACAATGTAGATTCTCACTAAAAAAGGAACATTCATGCCAAGCCGATTAGTCGATAGCGTTAATTCGCAGTACTTCGAAGCTGCAAACCGCATGCGTCCGAAGTGGAAGAAACAGAAGGTGGTGGTGTTTGTCGAAAGTTACGACGACATCTTCTTCTGGCGTGACATATTGTCGGAATTCGAAACCGAAGAACGAGGCTTTGAGGTGGTGCTGCCGTCGAGGACTGACCTCTCGCGTGGCAAGAAGTCGGCACTGATGAACCATCTTGGCACTGGTCTGGGCACCAGCATGATAGCCTGTGTCGATGCCGACTATGACTATCTGCTGCAAGGCCATACTCCTGCAAGCCGTTCGCTGCTTGCCAATGCCTTTGCTGTTCACACCTATGCCTATGCCATCGAAAACTACCAGTGCTATGCTCCGAGTCTGCACGAGGTGTGCGTCATGGTGACACTCAATGACCATCAGATATTCGACTTCGAAGCCTATCTCACTGCTTATTCGCGTATTGTCTATGACCTCTTTGTCTGGGCAATATGGACAAGCCGCGAAGGATTTGCACCGCAGTTCCCTATGTCGTCGTTTGTCAACATCACAAAGGTGACCAGTATCAATACATTCAATCCTGCCACTGCACTCGAAGAACTGCGCAGTGCCGTCAATCGCAAGATTGCATGGCTGCAACAGAACTTCCCTTCGGCAAAGGGCAAAATCAATCCACTGAAAGAGGAACTTACTACACTTGGTGTTACACCCGACAACACATATATGTATGTTCAGGGACATCACATCATGGAAAATGTGGTGCTGCCTGTGCTGACACCTATCTGCCAGAGTCTGCGCCGTTCACGCGAAAAGGAAATAAAGCAACTTGCCACACAGCAACAGCAGATGGACAACGAACTGGCAAGTTATACACACAGCCAGGGCGAGGTGACCCAAATGCTGCGCCGCAACACCAACTACAAGTCGTCGCCACAGTTCCACCAATTGAGAGAGCGGCTTCGCCAATTGTTTGGTGATGACAAGGGTAAAGGCGAACATTGAACTGGAAATTAGGGACTAAAACTTCAAACGATATACAAGAAACTAATGACTCCTTGTGATTAAAGCTAACGATTAGGAATTCACATCATCATGCTTGAAATACTTGACACTCTAATAACACTTGAACTTTTCACTCGTCAGTTTTGCTGTGACCTCACCGTTTGCCATGGCTGCTGTTGTGAAGAAGGGGATGCTGGTGCGCCTGTCGATGCCGACGAGGTGGCGCAACTCGAACTTGCTGCTGAACGGTTGTGGGACGAACTCACGCCTCAGGCCCAAGAGGTGATTCGTCAGCAGGGTGTGGTCTATACCGACCGCACGGGCGAACTTGTCACAAGCATTGTCAATGGTCGCGACTGCGTCTTCGCTTGTCACGATGAACAGGGCAACTGCCTGTGTGCCATCGACCGTGCCTATCGGCAGGGTAGGATGAAATTTCAGAAACCCATCTCCTGTCATCTTTATCCCATCCGCTTGAAGCGCTTGTCAAATGGCACCACGGCACTCAACTACGACCGCTGGGACATCTGCCGATGTGCTATTGACCGTGGCTGTCAGTTGCAACTCCCATTGTATAAGTTCTTGAAGGAACCGCTCATCCGGCGGTTTGGAGAAGAGTGGTACCACGAGGTGGAAGTGGCAGCCGTCGAGTTGAAGAAGGCTGGTATGATTTGAGGTGAGTTCAGTTCAGTATATTGCAAAATATTGCAAAGAGAGAGTGTGACACCACGCATTGATGGGTGTCACACTCTCTCTCTTTTTTTTGTTGCTTGTATGAACGGACTGCACCAAGTGGTGCTGTCAGTCAGTGTCGAATCGGAAGGATTGGATTAGAAGAACTTGACTTCCTTGCCTGTGATGTCGGTGAGGAGCTTGTTGGCAAGACTGCTGGTGCCGAGGCGGAGCATCTTGTTGGTGAGCCAGCGTTCACCGAGCACTTCCTTCACGATGGTGTAATAGGTGAGTGCATCGCGTACGGTCTTCATGCCTCCGGCAGGCTTGAATCCAATCTGAATGCCCGTTTCGTCGTAGTATTCCTTGATGGCTTGGCACATGACATAGGCTGCTTCGGGTGTAGCTGCTGGTTCGAGTTTGCCTGTTGAAGTCTTGATGTAGTCGGCTCCGGCATACATGGCGAGGATGCTGGCACGCTTGATGTTGGCTGCGGTTTTGAGACATCCGGTTTCGAGGATTACTTTGAGTTTGTGCTCGCCACACACCTCCTTGATTTCGCTGATTTCGTCGGCAACAGTCTCATAGTCGCCAGCAAGGAACTTGCCGACTGACTGCACGATGTCGATTTCGGTTGCACCGTCGTGGATTGCCATTGCTGTCTCGGCAATCTTGACTTCGATGAACGACTGTGACGAAGGGAAACATGCTGATACGCAGGCAATCTCCACATCTTCGTTTTCGAGTGTGTCGTGACAAATCTGTGCATAGCAAGGGTAAACACAGACTGTGGCAACATGTCCGAGTTCAGGGTATTCGTCGTCGAACTTGTTGACTTTCTCAACGAAATGCATGACACTGTCCTCTGAATCTGTGGTTTTGAGGGTGGTAAGTTCTACACTGTTGAGAAGGAATTTCTTCACATCGACATTGTCGTTTTCAGCGAGGTGCTTGTCAAGAAGTATTTCGACTTCGCGCTTTACTTGTTCGTCGTCGAGTTCGAAGTTGTACTTTTCAAATGCTTGCTGAATCTTGCTTTCAGCCATTTCTGCGTTGTGGTGATGTCCACAGTTACAATGTTCGTGATCCATAATATATAAATTAAAAATTAAAAGTTAAAAATTAAAATTTAGGCTGGTGTCTTCTCCACTCTCCTCTCTCCACTTTAACCTCTCCACTCCACTTTAACCTCTCTCCTCTCATCTCTTCACTCCTCTGCCTTGTTCGGTGATCGGTTGTCTCGCAACCGATTCTCTCTCTTCTTCTCTCTCCTCTCTATTCCTTGTTCTTCGTGTCCATGCAGATGGTGACAGGACCGTCGTTGACCAAAGCCACTTGCATGTCGGCACCGAACTCGCCCGTCTGTATAGGCTTGCCGAGGTCGGTGGTCAGTTGCTGGCACATCTGCTGGTAAAGCGGGATGGTGATGTCGTGACTGCCAGCCCTGAGGTAACTTGGGCGGTTGCCTTTCTTATAGGATGCCCAGAGGGTGAACTGGCTGACGAGCAATATGTCGCCTCCTGTGTCAAGGATGGAGCGGTTCATCACACCTTGCTCATCGTTCATGATGCGGAGGTTGACAATCTTCTTGCTGAGCCACTCTATGTCTTCGGTGGTGTCGGCATTCTCGCAGCCGAGCAGTATCATGTATCCATGACCTATCTCTGCCTTTACTTCGCCGCCTATGGTGACCGAAGCCTGACTAACTCGTTGTATTACTGCTCTCATATTCTTTCTGTATCAATTTTGCCTTTGCCACTCCGACAACTGCTGCCAGTTCGTCGAACGATGCTTCTTTCACGCGTTTCACGCTCTTAAAGTGTTTGAGCAGTGCGGTCTTGGTGGCTTCGCCTATACCTTTTATGTTGTCCAGTTCGCTGGCATTCTGTCGCTTGCTGCGCTTGGCGCGGTGGAATGTTATGGCAAAGCGATGGACTTCATCCTGTATGCGGGTGAGAAACTGGAAGAGTGGACTGGTCATCTCGATGCCTACGGTGATGATTCTGCCGTTCTGATAGGTGAGAAGTTCGGAAGTGCGGTGCCGTCCGTCCTTTGCGAGTCCGGCTATCGGGATGTTGAGGTGCAGTTCGTCTTCGATGACCTGACGCATGACTTCCATCTGGCCTTTGCCTCCATCGGCAATGACGAGCGACGGCAGGTCGTCAGGGTTTTCGTCCATCAGGCGCAAATAGCGTCGGCGAACAACTTCTTCCATTGATGCATAGTCGTCAGGACCTTCGACGGTCTTGATGATGTAGTGGCGGTAGTCCTTCTTCGATGGTTTTGCCTGACGGAATACCACGCATGCTGCTACTGCGTCGGCACCTTGTATGTTGGAGTTGTCGAAGCACTCGATGTGCATCGGCAGTGATGTCAGGTTGAGCTTCTTTTGCAGTTCGCGCATGAGGTTGGTTGCTCGTTGTTCGGGGTTGAGCCGTTCTGCCTGCTTTGCTTTGTCGAACTTGTACTGGCGTACATTTGCCTGCGAGAGTTCGAGCAGGTGGCGCTTGTCGCCTCGTTGTGGTATGGTGAGCGTGATGCCGTTGAGTTCGATGTCGATGGGGAACGGTATGACAATCTCGCGTGACTGGCTGTGAAAGCGTTCGCGCATCTCGATGATGCCGAGTGCGAGCATGTCCTCGGGTGTCTCATCGGTGCGTTTGGCGTATTCGAATGTGAATGCCTGGTTGATGCAGCCGTTGCTGACATGGAGGTAGTTGATGAATGCTGCCTTGTCGTCGTCGGCAATGGAGAAGACATCGAGGTTCTGGTGGTGGTCGGCTATGACTTCGCTCTTTTCGCAGAATTCCAGTGCAAGCATATACTTGCGCTTGATGACTTCTGCTTCTTCAAACTTCATCTCGGCTGCCAGTTGCATCATCTGGTTTTTGAGGTGTTCGCAGATGATGCGTGTGTTGCCGCTGAGAATGTCTTTCACTTCGGCAATGTCTTTCAGGTATTCTTCGCGCGTCTGCCGTGAGGCACATGGTGCTTTGCAGTTGTTCATGTGGTATTCGAGGCATGGGCGAAACTTGCCCGCGGCAATCATCTCTTCGGTCATAGTGTGTCGGCAACGGCGCAGTGGGTAGAGCCTCTTGATGAGGTCGAGCATGTTGTTGAGCGTTGCCTGATGACTGAATGGCCCGTAGTAGGTGCCTAATCCCGGCAGTATCTTGTGAGTCTTGAACACCCGTGGAAATGGTTCCTTGGTGACGCATACCGAGGGGTAGGACTTGTCGTCCTTTAACAGGATGTTGTAGTGTGGCTTGTATTTCTTGATGAGGTTGTTTTCCAGCAGGAGTGCATCCTCGTCGGTTGGCACCACGACATACTGTATGTCTTCAATCTTGCTGACCAGTATCTGTGTCTTGCGTGTGGTCTGGTTCTTGTTGAAATAGGAACTGACCCTCCGTTTCAGGTTCTTTGCCTTGCCTACATATATGATGGTGCCTTCCTTGTCGAAATACTGGTAGCATCCAGGAGTTTCGGGAAGGTTGAGCACGATGTTTTTGAGATAGTCAAGGCGTTGCGACATCGGTTGTGGGTTGTTTGGTTCAGGATTGTCGGTTGGATAATCAGTTGAAAGGGAAGAACTTCGTCAGCCAGAAGTATGCGAGCACGAATCCTGCCACCCCGACGATGATGGCTATGCGTGCCATGTCGCGGGTATGTACCAGTCCGGTCGATGCAGCGATGGCGTTCGGAGGAGTTGATATTGGCAGAATCATTGCAAGTGATGCACTGACGGCGACGAATGTCGTAAGTGCTTGCTGACCGCCAAACTGGCTGAACAGTTCTGCGTTGCCAGAGGCAAGCAGGCCGTTGCCCAGGGCTATCATGATTGGGATGAGCAGTGCTGCCGTTGCCGAATTGCTTATGAAGTTGCTGAGGAAATAGCAGATGGCACCGGCTACGCAGAAGATGACGGTCACATTCATGCTGCCGAAATCGATGGAGTTGATGAGCAGTGCTGCCAGTCCTGTGTCTTCGAGTGCTGTGCCGAGTGCCAGTCCTCCGGCAACGAGCCACAGCACATTCCAGTTGATTTGCTTGATGTCGTCCTCACCAAACACTCCCGTACATGAATAGACCACGAGCGGAATGAGTGCCACGATATTGGCATTGAGGCCTGTAATCTGCTCGGTCACCCACAGCAGTATGGTCACACCGAATGTGATCCATGCCACATAGGTGCGCCATGTGGTCTTGCGTTCAGACTTCTGTATGTCGAGTTTTATCTCTTTGGTCTTGAACGGGAAGAAGAGCATGAGCAGTACCCATGCCAACAATATCATGATGATGACGAACGGTATCATGCGCATTGCCCAGTCGCCGAATGTGATGTCGATGCCGCAGTTTTCGAGCGCACCCTTGGCTGTGGCATTAGGTGGTGTGCCTATCGGTGTGCCTATGCCGCCGAGGTTGGCAGCAATCGGAATGGAGAGTGCCAGCGCTGTCTTGCCTTTCTCCGACTGTGGCAGTGTGCCCAATACTGGCGAAAGGAAGGTGAGGAACATGGCTGCCGTGGCTGTGTTGCTCATAAACATTGAGAACACGGCGATGACTGTGAGAAAACCCAGCAGCACAAACTTTGGCTGTGAACCGAAACGCCCGAGCAGCATCCGTGCCAATGTGTTGTCGATGCCGTACTTGCCTGCTATGATGGCGAGCACGAAACCTCCGAGAAACAGCATGATGACTGGGTCGGCAAGCGATGCCATCAGTGCCTTGTACGGTACAAACACGCTGTCGTCGCCCGTATTCAGTAACCAAGGCATTGACTTGTCGGAGATGGTAATCAGCGACAGGAGTATGACCATGAGTGAGGTCACCCAATTGGGTATGACTTCGGTAATCCACATCAGTGCCGCGAAGACAAAGATGCAGATGGTGCGGTGCTGCGTGACGGTGAGTCCGTCGATGCCGAATATCGACGGGGGCAACAATGTCATCACACCTGCCACTACGAAGACCAGTGGCAGGAGTATGTAGTTTCGGATAAATGTTGTCTTGTCTTGCATCATGAAATTCAGAAACTAATTGTTGAAGATGAAAGACTGGGCGATGGATGTGTGTGTCAGACGGTGATGAGTGCCGTCACCTCGATGTCGTTGCCGATGAACTCGCGGCCTTGCAGACCTTCGTCGCGGATTTCGATGATGAAGTTCATGTAGCACTTCTTTGGGTTGAACTTGCGGACGAGGTCCCATGCTGCCTTGATGGTACCGCCGGTTGCAAGCAGGTCGTCGTGGATGAGGACCACATCGTTCTCTTCGATTGAGTCCTTGTGGATTTCGATGGTGTCGGTGCCGTATTCCTTGGTGAATGTCTGGCTGATGGTCTCTGCTGGCAGTTTGCCTGGCTTGCGGCACATGACGAGGCCTGCTCCGAGGCGCTGCGCAAGGATGGCTCCCATGATGAAGCCGCGGCTTTCGATGCCTACGACTTTCGTTATGCCTTTGTCTTTGTAGAGTTCATACATCTCTTCTTCCATGATGCGGAGGCAGTCAGGGTCTTTGAAGAGGGTTGTTACATCGCGGAAATTGATTCCTGGTTGTGGGAAATCTGGTATTGAACGCAGATGTTCCAAAAGGTAAGGGTTGTTCATATTGTCTGTAATTTATTTGCGTATGGGGCATCCGAGGAAAAACGGATGAACAGGGGGATGCCTGGGTTAGCGGCCAAGGAGGACGAGGAGGACACTGATGTCGCAAGGGGAAACGCCGGGGATGCGGCTTGCCTGTGCCAGTGTCTCGGGGTTGATGGCTGCCAGTTTCTGGCGTGCTTCGATGGTGATCTGGTCAATCTTGGTGTAGTCGAAGCGTCCGCGTATCTTGATGTTTTCGAGTCGCAGCATCTTTTCGGCGGCTTGCTGTTCGCGTTCGATGTAGCCCTTGTACTTGATGCGTATCTCGGCAGCCTCGATGATTTCGTCCTGTCGGTCCTTGATTTTCTCCACTTCGCTGCGCAGTGCTGCAATGTGTGGCATCAGGTTCTTGATGGTGACCTGTGGGCGGCCGATGAGGTCGGTGAGTCGGCATCCGCGTTCCAGTGGTGTGGTGCCAATCTGTTCGAGTGCAGGGTTGATGAGTGCTGCCTTGATGGAGAAATGGTCGGCAAACTCGATGAGGTGGTCGATGGCTTCTGCCTTTTGGCGCATGTAGTCGTAGCGTTCGGCTGATGCCAGACCGAGGCGGAATGACTTTTCGGTCAGTCGCATGTCGGCATCGTCCTGGCGGAGCAGTACGCGGTATTCGGCGCGTGAGGTGAACATGCGGTATGGCTCATCCACACCCTTTGTCACGAGGTCGTCGATGAGGACTCCGATGTAGGCTTCGTTGCGTTGCAGTATGAGTGGCGCCTTGCCCTGGCATTTGAGTGCGGCATTGAGTCCTGCCATCAGTCCCTGTCCGGCTGCCTCTTCGTAGCCTGTGGTGCCGTTGACCTGTCCGGCAAAGAAGAGTCCCTGCACCACTTTCGATTCGAGTGAGTGGTAGAGTTGGGTAGGGTCGAAGTAGTCGTATTCGATGGCATAGCCTGGTCGGTAAACCTGCATGTTGCGCAGTGCAGGTATTTGGCGCAGTGCACTGATCTGTATGTCCATTGGCAACGATGATGAGAAACCGTTGAGGTACATCTCGTTGGTGGTTTCGCCTTCGGGTTCGAGAAACAACTGGTGCTCGTCCTTGTCGGGGAAAGTGTGCAGTTTGGTCTCGATGCTTGGGCAGTAGCGTGGTCCGATGGACTGTATCTGTCCGTTGTAGAGAGGTGAGTCGGCAAGTCCGCTGATGAGTATGTCGTGTACTTCCTTGTTGGTCTTGAACATCCAGCATGGCAGTTGCATCAGTTTGCGTGGTTCGCTCATGAAGGAGAAGCGGTGGAATGTGTCGTCGCCGTCCTGTCGTTCAGCGAGTGAGAAATCGACGGTTCGCTTGTCGATGCGTACAGGTGTGCCGGTCTTCATTCGTCCGCTGCGGATGCCGAGTCGTGTGATGGACTCGGTGAGTCCTTTCGCTGCGGGTTCGGCAATTCGTCCGCCTTCCACCTGCTGTCGTCCCATGTGCATCAGTCCGTTGAGGAATGTGCCAGCGGTGATGACTACGCACTGCGCTTGCAGTTCGGCTCCCCAGATGGTTTTCACTCCAACCACCTTGCCTTCGTCGGTGACGAGTTCGCACACCTGGTCTTGCCAGATGCTCAGGTTGGGTGTGTTTTCAAGGATTTCGCGCCATGTCCAGATGAACTTCTGTCGGTCGCACTGTGCCCGTGGACTCCATACTGCCGGTCCTTTTGAGAGGTTGAGCATACGGAACTGAATGGCGCATCGGTCGGTCACGATTCCCATCATGCCGCCCAGTGCATCAATCTCACGCACAATCTGGCCTTTGGCTATGCCGCCAACGGCTGGGTTGCACGACATCTGTGCTATCTTGTTCATGTCCATGGTCACCAGGCAGGTCTTTGCACCCATGCGTGCTGCTGCCGATGCTGCTTCGCATCCGGCATGGCCTGCGCCGACGACTATCACATCATATTTCTGTATCATCAGTCTTGTCTATTCACTGGTTTTGGCGGCATGTCACTGTGTGCCGTTTCTTTTTTCCGACTGCAAAGTTAATAATAAATAATGAGATAGTGGCGAAGAAAACGAAAAAAACGGTTTAGTCGGTGATGATGGTTTCGCTGACTTCGGGCTTGTACCAGTCTTTGTACATGATGTAGTGCTGTGCGATGCCCTGGTTGAGTTCCTTTGCCTGTTCGGGGTCAACCTTCTTGATGAACTTTGCTGGCACGCCGCCCCACAGTTCGCCGTCGCCCACCTGGGTGTTTTTCAGCACGAGTGCTCCTGCTGCGATGATTGCTCCCTCGCCGATGACTGCATTGTCGAGGATGGTGGCTCCCATGCCGATGAGTGCGCACGACTTGATGGTGCATCCGTGCAGTGTGACATTGTGCCCGATGGTCACATCGTCGCCGATTTCCATCGATGCCTTCTTGTATAGGGTGTGGAGGCACGAGCCGTCCTGGATGTTTACTCGGTTGCCGATGCGGATGAAGTTGACATCACCGCGCACCACTGCGTTGAACCACACTGTGCATTCGTCACCGAGTGTGACATCGCCCACGATTGTTGCGTTTTCGCTGAAATAGCAGTCCTTTCCCCACTTTGGAGTCAGACCGCACACTGTCTTGATTAAAGCCATATTTAGTTGTTTGGTTGTTTAGGGTATAGTTAAATCGGACCTTCCCCCATCCCCTTCCTTCCAGGACGGGGAGTGGTTGCCTGTCAATCTTACATCCAGCATCATTCTGCCCCCGCCATGAAAGGGAGGGATGGGGAGGGCCTTTTTCGCTTGCAAAGTTACAAATAATTATGCATTCATCGTGATGCATTCTGAATTATTCCGTACCTTTGCACCAGAAACACGGAAACGCAAGCAATTATGTACGATATAAATAAGATTAGAGAAGATTTTCCGATACTCAGCCGCACCGTCTATGGCAAGCCACTCGTTTACCTCGACAATGCTGCCACCACACAGAAACCGCGATGCGTGATTGATGCCATCAGCGACGAATACTGTAATGTGAATGCCAATGTCCACCGTGGTGTACACTTCTTGTCGCAGCAGGCCACCGACCTGCATGAGCAGTCGCGCCAGACGGTACGCCGCTTCATCGGTGCGCAGTCTGCGAGCGAGATAGTCTTCACCCGTGGTACCACCGAGAGCATCAATCTGCTGGCATCGTGCCTCAGCCGTGTGACAACCCGGAGGGAGGTCATTGTCTCCACCGTGGAACACCACTCCAACATCGTGCCCTGGCAACTCAACGGCTTCACCGTCCGTCCCATACCGATGGCTGACGACGGCACACCCGACCTCGACGCCTACGCCCAGATGTTCACCGACGACACTGCGCTGGTGGCTGTGACACAGGTGTCGAATGTGCTGGGAACGGTCAATCCCCTCGCCGACATCATCCGCATTGCCCACAGCCGTGGAGTGCAGGTGCTGGTTGACGGAGCACAGTCAGTCCCTCACATGCCAGTGAATGTCAGCCGTCTGGACTGCGACTACTTCGCTTTCAGCGGACACAAGATATACGGCCCGACTGGTGTCGGTGTGCTCTATGGCAAGGAACGCCTGCTCGACCAGTTGCCACCCTATCAGGGTGGAGGCGAGATGATCAACCATGTCAGTTTCGAGCACACCACCTTCAACCAGCTCCCTTACAAGTTTGAAGCAGGAACTCCCGACTATGTGGGCACACATGCCCTTGCCGTGGCACTCGACTATGTGTCGGCACTCGGCATCGACACCATCCACCAGTACGAGACCGAACTGTGCCAGTATGCCGTCAGTCAGATGCTCACCATCGACGGCATGAAGATTTACGGAGCACCCGTTGCCGGTCCCATCAGTTTCAAGGTGGGCAACATTCACCACCTCGACCTCGGCACCCTGCTCGACCATCTGGGCATTGCCATCCGCACAGGCCACCACTGCGCCGAACCCCTCATGCACCGACTGGGCATCGAGGGCACGGCACGCGCTTCCTTCGGACTCTATAACACAAAGGAGGAAATCGACCAGTTCGTGGCAGGCATCCGCCGCGTGGCAATGATGTTTTGAAAATTGCCGCACGACCGCACATAAATTGTCTCACGAGCGCTCGTAAATGCTCACACGAGCGCACGAAGATTGAAAAAGGTGTACACCTTATTCAGAAAAGGTGTACAGCAAACGCCGGAAAGGTGTACACCAAAATTCAGAAAGGTGTACACCTTTTTTAATTTATGAGCGCTCGTGAAGGAAAACATGAGCGTTCGTGCGAGGAAACATGAGCGCTCGTGCGGGCATTTAGCCTGTATGCCCACAACTGCTGTGCTCCACACTGCCATTGCTGTCTGCCGTGTGCGCTGGCGCAGTGCTTCTGCCAGCGGCATCGGGTGTTGTAGATGAAAAAGTGCAACAATTCCGAAAAAAAGTTGCAGATGGTAAATCTTTTTCGCCCCTCTTTTCGTTATATAGATAGCAGCACCACAAAACACATGGTGAAACATCGCAACATCAAGGTCAGAAACAGGCATGGATATATCAGACAAAATAAGCAGATTAGAGCAGGTCATCAGCAGTCGGCAGGACTGGCTGTTCCGCTTTGCCTATATGCGAATTGGTAACCGTGCCGATGCCGAAGATGTGGTGCAGAACACATTCCTGAAAGTGTTTCAGTCGCTCGGCAGGTTAGCATCGACCGACGAACTCGACCTGTACTTGTTGCAATCGGTGAGCAATGCCTGCAAAGACTATTTCCGTGGAAAGCCACTTCGCACCGTGGCACTCACCGAAGCCGAGCAGATAGCTGGAAACGACCCCGACAGCGCCATCCACGATGAATACCTGAGAATTGCCCGTCTGCTCGACTCGCTGCCTCCCGAACAGTCGGAGGTGATACGACTCAAATGCTACGACGGACTGACATTCAAGGACATCGCCTTCATGGAAGGCATTCCCGAAGCAACTGCCAAGTCGCGCTACCGATACGGAATAATGAACATACAGAGTAAGTTGAAAGTGAAAAGTTGAAAGTGAAAAGTTGAAAGTGAAAAGTTAAAAGTGGAAAGTGAAAAGTTGGAGCTGAGAGAAACTCCTGACTACGCAACTCCTAAACTCCTGAATAATATGATAGATATCAACGAACTGGAAACGATGCTCAGCCCGAAGGCTGAATTCAAGGCTTCGCCGGCATTGAAGGACAAGGTCATTGCCGAAGCCAAGAACATGGCCATGATGGATTCTGAACCAGTGAGGACTGAGGACGACAACGATACAACGGACATTCCGCACATTGTACCGTTGAAGCCTAAGATACGCCCTATATATATAATAGGTGTGGCAGCCGTTGCTGCATGTGTGCTGTTAGGTTTCATCCTGTTCAGCCACGACGACACAGTCCCTGGCACCCCACAGCCATCCATCGCAGAGGTCACGCCGGAGAAGACCATCCCGCAGCCATCGGCAGATACCCTTTACCGGGACATTGCCGAACCTGCCGTGACTGATGTTTCAGCCCTGACCGCCGAACCTGCACACGAACAGCCGCTGCTGGCACAGCATTCGACCAAAGTCAGGGAGGCAGTGCCTATGGAGAGCGAAGACGGAGACGATGCGATTGACATTGCAAGCCTTCTGCCGTTAGTCGATACCATCCC
>JAGHSZ010000157.1 GCA_018065565.1 Candidatus Colivivens caballi | reverse complement strand
TCAGTTACAATGGAACCCCATTGCGCCCTCAAATCGACAATACATCTGTTCAAAAATATAGTCTATTATCATTATAACGCTAATGAACGATTTGGGATAATCTTGTTCTGGGTGTGTGACACATCAGCACAAATACCCAGTACTTCCCACGGAGTACTCCAGTACTTCGCAGTGAGTACAGCAGTACTCCGTGGGGAGTACTGGGCTTTTTTCGTGTTCTTGGGCAATGTTTGTGTGTAGGCTCTTGTCCTGTCCCGTTCTGGTTCTTTGAACTGGCACTGTGTGTATTTCTGAGGACGCATAAGTGAGTGAGATGAAACAAAAAATTGCATTTTTGACACCTTATTATAATAAAGTAGGTGTGATTGACTTGAAATAAACGCTTAAATCATTATCTTTGCATTGCATCAATGCAATAAATGTCAAATCAAATAAACAATCACACTTATGAAAAGAACAATTATCATGACCATCGCAGCATTTGCGATGGCTGCATTCAGTGGAAATGAAATGTTGGCTCAGAAGCCAAAGGTGTTGCCTGATCATCGTGTAGAATTCACAGTACGCGCTCCACAGGCTAACCGTGTACAGATTGACCTCGGCAAGCAGTATGACTTGACAAAGGGCGAAAACGGTGTGTGGACTGTCACAACCGAACCTCAGTCGGAGGGCTTCCACTACTATTTCCTCATCGTTGACGGTGTGAAGACTCCCGACCCATCGAGCGACCCGTTCTATGGTTGCAGTTCGATGGCAAGTGGCATTGAAATACCTTATCCAGAGGGCGACAACCGCTTCTATCAGCAGGATGTGGCTCGTGGCACCATTGCTCAGAAGTACTATTACTCAACCACCGACAAAGCTTGGCGCCGCATGTTTGTGTATCTGCCAGCTGAATACTTCACAAACTCAACTGCAAAGTACCCAGTGCTCTATCTGATGCACGGTGGCGGCGAGGACGAGACAGGCTGGGCTAACCAGGGCCGCACAGACATCATCCTTGACAACCTCATTGCACAGGGCAAGGCAAAACCAATGATCATCGCCATGCTCGACGGCAACACACGCGACTTCAATGCAGAACTGTTTGACAACTGCATTCCTTTTGTTGAGAAGAACTTCCGTGTGAAGACTGATGCTGCAAACCGTGGTCTGGCTGGTTTGTCGATGGGTGGCATCCAGACTCTCAACGCAGTAGTTCCACGCCCAGAGATGTTTGGCTATGTCGGCATTTTCAGTTCTGGTTGGTTTGCACAGGCAGGTCCGATGGGCGGTGGCGACAACGAAAAGATGTACAAGATGCTCGAAGACCGCAAGGACTTCTACAACAAGCAGTTCAAGGAGTTCTTCTTCACAATGGGTGGCGAGTCTGACATCGCATACAACAACTGCAAGGTGATGCGTGCCCGTCTTGACAAGATTGGCATCAAGTACAGCTACTTCGAGACTCCTGGCGGTCACACATGGCCTGTATGGCGTGAAAGCATCTACCAGTTCGCCCAGAAGATTTTTAAGTAAATAGGCACTGCACTCCGTGTACTCTCCATGTGCCGAAGGCGCACTCTGTGATAAGGTTTGTAAAAATAGATAAATCAAAACCCTCTCTGTGTTGATTAGTGATAGTGGAGAGGCTTCTAAGCCTCTTACTCCTATGTTCTAAATTTTAACTTTTAACTTCCTTCATGACCCGTCCACTGATTACCGCTGTTGTGTGTGCATTATGGCTTTTTGCATCGTCTGTGGCAGATGCACAGACGCAGGAAGTCATATGCGATACTCTCGACATCTGCAAAAAGAACGATTCCAAATCGTATGTGACATACAACACCCGACGCAACATTGCCGAAGGGCACCGCCTCTGTGTGTTTACTGCACGCTACACCGATTTCAACTCCGTTGTCAGCGGCAAGGGCGACCTGTACATGTACAGTGGCGGCGAACGCACATACCTCGGTGAACACAATAACAAGACATACCCTAACTGGGTGGCATTCAAAGGCAGTATGCATGTGCTGCCCTACAAGAAGGTCGATGCCAGTTGCGGTTTCTATGGTGTGGTCATGAACCATAATGGCAAGACTTTTAGTCCTGAAAACATTGACGACTGCCTTGCTTCGGGCAAGGTCAACACATTGTTGCAGGACAATCAGGTGGTCATACACAGCGGTGCAACGATTGCCAGCGAAAACGGCTCTCGTGCCTGCCGCTTCGGTGAACTCCAGATGGAGACAGGCAGCAAGCTCTATGGTTACTACAAGAGCAACTCCGATGCTGCCTCGTTCTATCTGATTGGCCATCTCGGCACCAATGGCTTGCTTGCTGGTCAGATTCTGCCTTCGTCGTCCTCGGGTTCAGCTGTTGGACTCATCAAGGAGGGAGAGGGCACATATCGCATCACTGGTACCGGCAACAACATCAATGCAGGCATCCGCATACTCCAGGGACAGATGCTGATTAACAGCACCTGCACCGTCTCTGACATCTTTGCATTCAAGTCGGGGCTCCTCGGTGGAACCGGCTCGGTCAATGGCAATGTGGAGGTCTATGGAACTGTCAATCCTGGTGACGAATCGACTGGCAGGTTGCGTGCTTCGGCACTGACACTGCATCCGAAGTCGCGACTGACTTTTGAAATCACTGACACTGCAAACTTCGACCGTCTGGTGATTTCGAAGGCCATCGAACGCTCCAGCATGTGCGAAAACTTCACTCAAAGTGCCGATGTCCCTGTGATAAAGGTGAAACTCACTCCGACACACGACATTCATGTAGGCGACGAATTCAAAGTGCTCACTGCTAAGTCGAAGGGCGTCGTTGACGGCAATGACTGGCAGTTTGATGTGGTGCTGCCCACAAAATACACTTGGGCGGTGGAGGAAACAACCACAGCCACGGGGTACAGCATGGTGCTCCGAGTCGTTTCGCTCGATGACGACCCAGCCAATGCCGACAACGATGACGATGACGACGACCCGAGTGGGGACTCTCCCGACGAAGAGGGCTCTGAAACCTATGGTGCCGACGGCGACGGACATTTCATCCGCTATTATGCTGACCAACTCGACAAGAAGGTAGGCGTGGCTGTCAGCACATGGAACCAGACACTCAGCGACGATACACAGAGTGCAGTGAAGGCCATCTACAACAATTTCAATATGATTGTTGCCGAAAACGAGATGAAGTTTGAAAACACTGAACCGTTACGTGGACAGTTCTCGTTTGGTGCTGCCGATGAAATCGTCAATTTTGCACAGAAACACAATATGACTGTCCGCGGACACACGCTGGCATGGCACTCGCAGTGCCCACAGTGGCTGTCGGCCGACGGAAAGAAGAACGACAAGAACTGGACTCGCAAGGAACTGCTGCAAATCCTGAAAAATCACATCGAGAACATGGTTGGGCATTATAAGGGAAAAGTGGCAGAATGGGATGTGGTCAATGAGTGCCTTGACGATGACCAGAGCATCATCCGCACCAATCCTGACGGCTACAAACTGCGTGCAGCATCGGTGTGGACTGTTGCCATAGGCGAGGACTTCATCGATTCTGCATTTGTATGGGCACACCGTGCTGACCCTGATGCACGCCTGTATCTCAACGACTACGATGTGGAATTTCTTGGCAAGGCAAAGACACAGGCACTGTATAACCTGGCAAAACGATTGAAGGACAGTGGCATTCCGATTGATGGCGTTGGACTCCAATGCCATTTCGATGTGGGATATGTTGACTCGCTGGTTCTTAACAACAACATTGCACGCTATGCCGACATCGGACTGAACTGCATACTGACAGAGGTCGATCTTGGCACCTCTTCACCTACCAACCAGAACCTCCAACGCCAGGCACGCAACTATCATGCCCTCACCAACATCATGCTCAACAATCCGAACTGCCCTTGCATGGTCATCTGGGGACTGAGCGACAACATCTCATGGCGTACCAATTCCAATCCGCTCCTGTTTGCTTCTGGACTGGTCAAGAAACCTGCTTACTATGCTGTGCGCGATGCTTTGCGCCAAAGAGTTGCCACAGGCATTCTCGGTGTGTATGACCAGCACAACGGACTTCGCCCCGACTATGGCCAGCTGTGGCCCTATTCCGGCGATAACAATGCATGGCACCGTTCCGTCTATAACAATGTGTGGAATGTCACCACCTCCTTTTCCAACAGAATTGTGGTGAAGGATGGTAAAAAGTTTCTTTTGAAACGATGACATGCCAATGTTTGAATCAATAATGCCACACATTAAACTTTTACGCCTTTTTCGTGTCAATTAATATAGATGGCGCCATTCCACCGTTAGTTTGGCGCCATTTCTATGTACATTCAGTATAAACTCAAATTAATAAATGTTTTAACTTATGAAGAAACTCATTATTGCTGCATTATGTGCCCTCAATGGCGCATTCTGCTTGGCTCAGGCACCAGCCCAGTACAATGTGCCTTGTGTTGAATATCCAATGGTTGACGACCAGGGTCGTGCCACTTTCCAGTTGATGGCTCCAAATGCACAGTCGGTTCAGGCTGACATCTGCGACAAGAAGTACCCAATGACTCGCGATGAGAAGGGACTCTGGACTGTTACCACTGATCCGCTCGTAGTTGGTTTCCACTACTATTTTCTCATTGTTGACGGCGTTTCTGTTGTTGACCCAGGCGTAAACACATTCTTCGGATGTGGCAAGATGTGTGGTGGTATTGAAATTCCTGAATCAAAGGAAGAGGCTGCTTACTACACATACGACCCAAACATCGCTCATGGTCAGGTGCGTGAATGCCACTACTACTCAAACGAAGAAAAGCAGATGCGTCGTTGCTTCGTTTACACTCCTGCTGAATACGAGAATGGCAAGGGCAAGTACCCTGTCCTCTATTTGCAGCACGGTATGGGCGAGGACGAGCGTGGATGGAGTCAGCAGGGTAAGATGGCTGACATCATGGACAACCTCATTGCAAGCGGCAAGGCAACTCCTATGATCGTTGTAATGGACAATGGCAATTGCAGTCATTCATTTGGCCAGAAGAAGGGCGAGAGCTTCGCTGACTTCGGCAAGTCATTTGCTCCTGTACTTCTCAACGATGTCATTCCTTACATCGAGAAGACTTTCCGCGTAAAGACTGACCGTGAAAGCCGTGCTATGGCAGGTCTTTCATGGGGTGGCCACCAGACTTATGACATTGCAGCACCAAACATCGACAAATTTGCTTACATTGGCACATTCAGTGGTGCCATGATGAACGCACAGCCAATCCTCAACAACCCTGACTGGAACAAGAAGTGCAAGGTGCTCTTCCTCGGTACAGGCACAGAGGAGGACCTTGGTTCGGCTGGCATCCACAAGCAGTTCGTTGATAAGGGCATCAAGCATGTTTGGTATGAATCAAAGGGCACAGCACACGAATGGCTCACATGGCGTCGTTGCTTCCACCAGTTCGTTCCACTCATCTTCAAGTAAACCACACGCAGATTTCGGCTGTTTTAATTGCTGATAGTATAAGAAAACATAAGAAAGCCGATAGTACAAGAAATCTGATAGTGCAATCAATTTGATGTTACAGTCAAGCTGATAGTACAATCAAACTAATGCTACCAGAAGGCTGATTATTAGAATAGCTGATTTTACGGAAGCGCCACAGGCAAACACAAACTTGCCTGTGGCGCTTTTATGTTGGAGGGTGGGGGATGGTAGCAATGGTGGTTAGGGTTGGTGGGACAAATAGGTCTTATTGGTATCATCATCATTCCTATCAGCCCCATTAGTCCCATTAGCCCTATACGTCCCATCCTCCCCATTAGTCCTATCACTCCCCTCACACCCCCACAAAACAAAAAATGCCCAGGCGAAACCGCCTGGGCATTCTTAATATAGAGGTTGGGTTAATTACTTAACGAGAACCTTCTTACCGTTCATGATAACGATACCCTTGTAAGAGTTGTTGACAGCCTGACCAGCAGCATTGATGCGGAGACCGTTAGCAATTTCTGAGTTGATACCGTTGATTGCGTCAGGAACACCTACAGGGAGAGTGAAGTCAGCTGGCTTGATCTGGTTTACCTTCTTGTTCTCGTAACGAGAAAGAACGATCTTGTTCATTTCAATATCGCCTGCTGTGAATGTGTCAGCTGCCTTAACTGTGAT
>JAGHSZ010000131.1 GCA_018065565.1 Candidatus Colivivens caballi | reverse complement strand
TGTTACCTTTATTATATATTAGGTGAGCTGTTAACGAGATTTGAACTCGTGACCTCTTCCTTACCAAGGAAGTGCTCTACCACTGAGCTATAACAGCGTTTTGGGTACTGCGCTGTCTGCCATTACATAGTCTTCATTCAGTGGGCACAGATGGATTCGAACCACCGAAGGTGAAAACCAGCAGATTTACAGTCTGCCCCATTTGGCCACTCTGGAATATGCCCGCTGTTTCTAATAGACAATGGCATTTCGTCTTTCATCTCGAGCCTCTTGTCGGATTCGAACCAACGACCCCGAGATTACAAATCACGTGCTCTGGCCAACTGAGCTAAAGAGGCTTGTAGCCATACGCGCAAAGATATCAATGCGCGTAAACGGCTGCAAATTTAGTTATATTTTTCTATCTAGCAAAGAAATTCTGAATCTTTTTTTACTTTTGACTCATTTTTTCCTTATACTTGACCAATTGCCGCTCCAAAACGGGCATACATTGTGTTATTGCTTCTTCAAATGTGTCGTCTGTTTTCTCCACAAAGACAGAGTCTCCAGGGAGAGCAACGGTGATACTTACTTCTTTGTTGAGTGCCGTTGCAGGCTTCACGATTTTGAGTGACACCTCTACTTTCGTTATATCGTCACAAAACTTATTCAGTTTACTAACCTTCTTCTGAACAAACTCTTGCAACTTGTCAGTTGCATCAAACTTGATTGCTTTTACAGTTATTTCCATAGTCTTTTATGTTTTTATGAACGCGGATGTGCGTTCTGGTAAGCATCTTTCAGTTCCTCGAACGAAACATGTGTATAAATCTGCGTCGTGGCAAGGCTTGCATGTCCCAACAATTTCTGAATAGCAGAGAGATCTGCGCCATTGTTGAGCATTGCTGTGGCAAATGTATGTCGTAACACATGCGGACTGCGTTTCTGTTGCATCGTTACGGTTGACAGTTCTGCCTTGACCAGCCGAGTCAGCTGTCCGGGCGTCAAAGGTTCCGCCTTCTTATTTATCAAGAGGTGGTCGAAACCTATGCCAAACTGTTCGCTGCGAGCATTAAGATACAGTCGTAACTGCTCTTCGAGTTCATTGCCAAAAGGCACGAGTCGTTGTTTGTTACGTTTACCGGTCACCTTTATCTGTCGGTTTACGAAATCAACATCGCCATCGCAAAGAGAAAGAATTTCTGCGCGTCTCATGCCAGTGAGATAGAGCATCTGTATTGCAGTCTTGGCAAGAACTCCCTCATAAGAGTCGTCCTCGTCAAGTTGTCCCAGCAGCTGATCCATGTCACCTTCACGCACGAAAGCAGGCAGAACCTTTTGCTTTTTTGGCCCCGTCACACGCGCCATTGGATTACGGTCGATAAGTTGTCGTCGTTGCAAGTATCGGAAGAAACTGCGGAGAGCACTGAGTTTTCGGTTTACCGATGTTGGCTTCATATGGTCATGTTCCATAAGATAGACCACCCACTCTCTGACGACGCTTTCATCAACATTAGTCCATGTTATGCCTTCATTAAGACTATCAAAGAACTTCTCGAATTCCTCCAGGTCAACTTTGTAACTGCTAACCGTAAGGTCCGATTTGTTGCGCTCTGTCTGGAAATAATTCAGGAAATCTTCTGTCAGCATAACGGTTCATCTTTGTTTTCGCCGACCAAATTAGTTATAAATCCCGAAAGCACCAAATTTATGCGTATTTTTTTGATAATTCTCTCGAATTTTTACGATTTTCAAGTGTTTTATTACTCTTCTGTAGAGTGCAACTTGTTTACGTAAACAGCGTGCTGCATCTTGATGCGCTTCAGAACTGATGGTTTGTCAAACTGCTTGCGAGTTCTTACTTCCTTAATCACGCCAGTCTTTTCAGACTTTCTCTTGAACTTTTTGAGTGCTTTCTCAATGTTCTCACCTTCTTTAACAGGTACGATAATCATGAGTTTTTTTGTTTTTTTGGTTTTTGTAATTTATAAAATGATGTTATTTCGTTGGGGCACACCCCGAACGGTCGGCAAAGTTACGGCAAATTCTTTAATTGACAAAATGTTTTGTCATTTTTTTGTACTTCATCTGCTTTTGAGCATTCTGATTGCTCCACATTCTATGTTTTGACAATACATGAAGAGCCCGTTTTGTTTCTGTGACGGAAAGCAGCAGACTTACACACAGATATTGCAGTCACTACATTTATCAGCCACACCTTGCAGTCGTTTTGCCGTGACCAAATGCATTCGGTCGCGTAGCGAAGTGGATTTCAGTTGGTCTATCACCTCAGCAGCGAAAGCCTGCATCAGCAGGATACGGGCCTGAGCGAGAGGGATGCCACGCTGTCGCATATAGAACAACGCCGTCTCATCCAGTTTTCCGACAGTTGATCCATGCGAGCAACGCACATCGTCAGCATAGATTTCAAGCATTGGTTGTGCATACATGCGGGCATCGTTGCTTGCACATATATTTTGGTTCACCTCATCGCTTATGGTCTTTTGTGCTCCTTCACGAACAAGGATCTTTCCTGCGAAGGCGCCTACAGCCTGGTCGTCAACGATATACTTGTACAGTTCATGGCTCTGGCATCCTTGAACCTGATGATCGACCAGTGTATTGACATCTACATGCTGAGTGTCATCAGCAATTGCCAAACCATTCAGCCACACTTCACTGTTTTCGCCAGCAAGACCGACATTGACCATTGAACGGTTCAGTTTTCCTGTCAGGCAGAGGTTGTTATGTCGGAAAGTGCAGTCACGCCCTACCCTCACATACACATTTGAGAAACGCGAACACTGATCATTCAGTTCAGTCAGTTCATACAAGTCCAGATGTGAGTTATCCCCCATCACAATCTCCACCACCTGTGTTGTCAGGAATTTTGCCGCTTTATTTTGCTCCTTATCTGCGACAGCATCAACAATTCGAATTGAAGCCTCGCTGTTTGGTTCCATGACAATGAGCAAGCGCCGGTTTCGCATCTGGTCGATGCTACCTCGCAGATGGTTTGTGATTGTCAGCACAGGCATCTCACCTTTTATATTATAAGCCGTGAAATCCTGAACAAGCATCGTATTGAGTGCTGTGATTCCGTCGGTAATGTCGGCAACTGTACCATAATACTTGTTAACGATGCAGTCATCAGCATTTATCGCCAGATGTTTCAGGTCAACACCATAGTCATAGGCCATAACGGCATTGACATCGGTGTATTTATAGCGTTCAACCTTTCGCGATGGGAAGCCACACATGTCCAGTGTCTGGCAGACCATGTCACGCATCGCATTGATAGCATCATTGGCAGTCAGGCTCTTAATAGCATCCGCATTGTCGCGATAGAGTTGTATGTATTCGTTTTTGTTTTCCAATTTCAAAGTTCAGTTTTCCATTGTTCAAACCCCTTGTCTTCAATCTGCTGTGCCAGTTCTGGACCACCGGTCTTGATGACACGTCCATCAATGAGTACATGGACCACATCTGGACGGATATAATCAAGCAGACGCTGATAGTGAGTTATGACCATTGCGCTGGTCTTTTCTGTACGCAGTTTGTTGAATCCTTCTGCCACGATGCGCAAGGCATCGACATCCAGTCCCGAGTCAGTTTCGTCAAGTATGCAAAAAGTAGGTTGCAACATAGCCATCTGAAATATCTCGTTGCGTTTCTTCTCACCCCCAGAAAATCCTTCGTTGACACTGCGCGACACCAGCTTTTGGTCAATTTCGACGAGTTTGCGTTTTTCGCGCATTTCCTTCAAGAAGTCTGTTGACTTTATTGGTTCCCGTCCTTCAGCCTTATATTTTGCATTAACTGCAGCCCGCATGAAATTGGTCATCGACACACCGGGAATTTCCACTGGCTGCTGAAACGACATAAAGATACCGGCATGGGCACGTTCCTCAGGGCTCATTGCAAGCAGGTCCTGACCATCAAACACAATGGAACCTTCAGTCACTTCATATTTGGGATTACCAACGATGACATTGCTCAGTGTGGACTTACCAGCACCATTGGTACCCATCAAGGCATGAATCTCGCCGTCATGGATTGTGAGGTTTACACCTTTTAATATCTCTTTGCCTTCAACCGAGGCATGCAAGTTTTTTATTTCTAACATCTTTTAATGCACTATTTATCTATTTGCAAGAAACAATCAGAGTTTCCAAATGCACTCATTATCGTACAGTCTCAATCACCCGACACTGCCTTCCAGACTGACGCTAAGAAGTTTCTGAGCCTCTACTGCAAATTCCATCGGGAGTTTGTTTATGACTTCACGCGCATATCCGTTTACAATCAAGCCCACAGCCTCTTCGGTCGAGATGCCTCTCTGGTTACAATAGAACAATTGGTCTTCGGATATTTTTGAAGTAGTTGCTTCATGCTCCACAGTAGCGGAATTATTATGGACATCAAGATAAGGGAATGTGTGTGCACCGCACTCACTGCCGAGCAGCAGAGAGTCACATGAACTGTAATTGCGTGCATTTTCGGCATGTGTGCCGACCTTCACCAGACCTCGGTATGAATTCTGGCTGTGTCCGGCACTGATTCCCTTACTGATAATTGTACTGCGTGTGTTTTTGCCCACATGTATCATCTTCGTTCCGGTATCAGCCTGCTGATAGTTGTTTGTTACAGCGACTGAATAGAACTCTGCCTGCGAATTGTCACCTTGCAGCACACACGACGGATATTTCCATGTTATCGCGCTGCCAGTCTCGACCTGGGTCCATGAGAGTTTTGAGTCAACGCCTCGCAGGTGCCCGCGTTTGGTCACAAGATTGAGTACACCACCCTTACCATCCTTGTCGCCCGGATACCAGTTCTGCACCGTAGAATACTTCACTTCGGCACGGTTCATCACCACAATTTCCACGATGGCGGCATGCAGCTGGTTTTCATCGCGCATCGGAGCCGTACATCCCTCAAGATATGAGACATAGGAGTCGTCATCACAGACGATGAGTGTACGCTCAAACTGTCCTGTACCTCGTGCATTAATGCGAAAATAGGTTGATAGTTCAACAGGACAGCGAGTATTTTTAGGTATATAAACAAACGAGCCATCACTGAACACAGCAGAATTGAGCGCAGCAAAGAAATTGTCACGATATGGCACAACAGAACCGAGGTACTCACGCACAAGGTCGGGATGATTCTTCACCGCCTCGCTGATTGAGCAGAAGATGATGCCCTTCTCCTGGAGTTGCTCCTTGAAAGTGGTCTTTACGGACACCGAGTCCATTACGGCATCAACAGCCATACCGCTCAGTGCCATTTGTTCCTCCAGTGGAATACCCAGTTTGTCAAATGTCTTTTTCAGTTCTGGGTCAATCTCGCCATTACTGTTCTGGGCGTTATCTTTCTTTTTTGTTGGGTCGGCGTAGTAAGATATAGCCTGATAGTCAATTTCAGGCATCTTCAGGTGTCCCCAGTCAGGCTGCTTGATAGTCAGCCAGTAGCGGAAGGCCTTCAGACGAAATTCAAGAAGCCAATCAGGCTCACCTTTCTTTTGAGAGATGAGCCTAATCACGCTTTCGTTAAGACCTTTATCAATTATTTCCGTATGTATGTCAGTGATGAATCCGTATTCATACTCTTTGTTCGCCACTTGACGCACATACTCGTTATTGTCTTCGTTCATTTCCATTTTTTTATGAATTATGCATTATGCATCACGAGTCATGCATCATGAATAAATCACAGTTTCTGCTTAACCTCGATTTCTGCAAATGTCTCAAGGATGTCACCTTCACGGATGTCATCGAAGTTGACGATTGAGATACCGCATTCGAAGTTGGTACCAACCTCCTTCACATCGTCCTTGAAACGCTTCAGTGCATTTATCTGACCAGTAAAGACTACGATACCGTCGCGAACGACACGGATTTTGTTGCTGCGCTGCACCTTTCCTGAAGTGACGAATGCACCTGCAACAGTTCCGACCTTCGTAATCTTATATACCTGACGTACTTCAAGGTTTGCAGTAACCTCTTCCTTGGTTTCAGGTGCAAGCATACCTTCCATCGCGCTCTTGATTTCCTCAATCGTGTCGTAGATGACAGAGTAGAGACGGATGTCAACTCCTTCCTGGTCGGCAAGTGCACGGGCTGCCTTTGATGGGCGAACCTGGAAGCCGACGATGATAGCATCAGATGCAGCAGCCAGGGTGACATCACTTTCTGAAATCTGACCTACAGCCTTATGGATGACATTGACCTGAATCTTTTCAGTTGAGAGTTTGATGAGCGAGTCGCTGAGTGCTTCAATCGAACCATCGACATCACCCTTGACAACGAGGTTGAGTTCCTTGAAGTCACCGAGTGCAATGCGTCGGCCAAGTTCGTTGAGGTCAACACGCTTCAGAGTACGCAGACCCTGTTCGCGTTTCAGTTGGTCGCGCTTGTGAGCAAGTTCGCGTGTCTCCTGTTCTGAATCCATGACATGGAATGTGTCGCCTGCTGTTGGCGCACCATTCAGACCGAGAATCAATGCTGGTTCAGCAGGAAGAACCTGTTCGATGCGCTGACCGCGCTCGTTGAACATCGCCTTAATCTTACCAAACGCAGTACCTGCGAGAACTACATCGCCCTGATGGAGAGTTCCATTCTGTACAAGTACAGTTGCCACATATCCGCGACCACGGTCGAGAGACGATTCGATGACAGAACCTGTGGCATTGCGGTTTGGATTTGCTTTGAGTTCAAGGATTTCGGCTTCAAGCAGCACCTTTTCCATCAGTTCGTCCACGCCAATACCTTTCTTCGCAGAGATTTCCTGATCCTGATACTTACCGCCCCATGACTCCACGAGATAGTTCATGCTGGCAAGTTGTTCCTTGATATGTTCAGGGTTGGCAGTTGGTTTGTCACACTTGTTGATTGCAAACACCATTGGTACATTTGCAGCAACAGCATGCGCAATGGCCTCCTTTGTCTGTGGCATCACATCGTCATCGGCAGCGATGATGATGATGGCGATGTCGGTCACCTTGGCACCACGGGCACGCATGGCGGTAAATGCCTCGTGACCTGGAGTATCGAGGAATGTGATGTGCTTGCCGTTCGACATTTTCACATTGTAGGCACCGATGTGCTGAGTGATACCACCAGCTTCACCTGCAATGACATTTGCCTTACGGATATAGTCGAGGAGTGAAGTCTTACCATGGTCAACATGTCCCATGACAGTGATGACTGGAGCACGAGGAACGAGGTCTTCGTCGGCATCCTCTACTTCTTCGATGGCATGTGTAACCTCCTCGCTGACATAGTTGGTAGTGAAGCCAAACTCTTCTGCCACGATGTTGATGGTCTCGGCATCGAGTCGCTGGTTGATACTTACCATCATACCGATTGACATACATGTACCTATGACCTTTGTCACTGGCACATTCATCATCGTTGCCAGTTCGTTTGCAGTTACAAACTCTGTGAGTTGCAGCACCTTGTTGTCTGCATCCTCGCCTTCCTCAGCCTCCAGACGGTGGCGTTCGCGTTTCTCCTTGCGGTTCTTCACGCTGCTCTTCACCTGTTTAGTGGTGAGTCGTGCCAGAGTCTCCTTCACCTGCTTTGCTACTTCCTCGTCGGTGAGTTCAACCTTGACTTCCTTCTTTTTCTTGTTTTTCTTGCCAGCCTTTGCATTACCTGCATTCTGCTGGTTCTGGTTGTTGTTTGGTCTGCCTCCCTTCTGTCCACCATTTCCGCCCTGGTTAGGCTGCTGGTTGATAGCTGCATTGATATCGACCTTACCTTTATTTATGCGCTGGCGTTTCTTCTTGTCTCCACCTTCTCCTGCACCCTTTCCGGCATTGTCGTGTGTATCCTTTGCCTTGTTCCTGGACTCCTGGCGCTGACGCTCTTTCTCCTCACGCTCCTTCTTTCGCTCAGCCTTCGACTTTTTGTCAGGACGAGTCTTTGAGTTCAAGTTGTCGAGGTCAATGAAACCGACAGTCTTGAATTTGATAGGGTCATTTGCTTCTGCCGCTTCCACCTTTACCTGAGCGACAGGTTCTGCAGCTGGTTTTGGCGCAGCAACCTCTGGCTTTGCTGGTTCAGGTTTTGCAGGAGCAGCCGCAGTTGCAGATTTTTCAGCAACGGGCTTTGAGTCAGGTTTTGGTTTTGCTTCCGCAACAGGCTTGGCTGCGGGTTTTGTAACTGGTTCTGCAACAGGTTCTGCAGCGGGTTTTGCGGTTTCTTTTTTTAATTCATTAATGTTGCCTACCACCTTCAACCCAATAGGTTTGTGCTCACCTTCAGCAGCCTTCAGTTCTTCCTCTTTCTTCTTTTTCTGAGCAGCTTCACGCTTTGCCCTGTCATGAAGTTCCTTCTCCTTGCGTTCAGCCTTCTCTTGCTGCTCCTTCTCCTTTCGGTTCTGAATGTCAATGCGAGTTTCCAGATTTTTAGCTTTGTCATCGCCAAATGCCCGAACGAGCAGTTGATACTGTTCATCGGAGATTTTTGTGTTTGGCGTTACATTTTCGTCCAACGCCATGTTCTTCTTCTGCAGGAAATCCACAACGGTGTTGAGTCCCACATTGAGTTCTTTCAGTGCTTTTGTTAATCTTACTGGCATTTATTATTATGAATTAAGGCGGGTTCTAAAAATCCACCGTTACAATAAAAGATTGTTAGTCCTCAAATTCTGATTTGAGAATTCTGATAACATCATCGACAGTGTCCTCTTCGAGGTCAGCCTTGTCTATAAGCAGTTCGCGTGGTACATCGAGTACGGCACGGGCTGTGTCAAGTCCAAGTTTCTTGATTGACTCAATAATCCAAGGTTCGATTTCGTCTGCGAATTCGTCAAGATAGATATCGTCGAGATTCTTTTCATCATCTTCATCAAACTCACGGAATACATCGATTGTGTATCCTGTCAGCAAACTTGCCAGTTTGATGTTCATACCGTTCTTACCAATGGCAAGTGACACCTGGTCAGGATTGAGATATACATCAGCCTTGTGTTCCTCTTCATTAATCACAACGGAGTTGACATGTGCTGGTGCCAGTGCACGCTGGATAAGCAGTTTCTCGTTTGCTGAATAGTTGATGACATCAATGTTCTCATTGTGCAGTTCGCGTACGATGCCATGAATACGGCTACCCTTCACACCCACACAAGCACCAACTGGGTCGATGCGGTCATTGTAGCTTTCAACAGCAATCTTAGCGCGTTCGCCTGGGATGCGGGCAATCTTGTGGACGGTAATCAGTCCGTCATTGATTTCAGGCACTTCCTGTTCGAGCAGACGGCGAAGGAAGTCAGGAGAGACACGGCTCAGGATGATCTTAGGGTTGTTGTTCATGTTGTCAACACGGAGCACCAGTGCACGGACCGTTTCGCCCTTACGGAAGAAGTCCCCTGGGATTTGTTCCGACTTTGGCAACAGAAGTTCATTGCCCTCGTCGTCGATGAGCAAAAGTTCGCGTTTCCACACCTGATACACCTCACCCGATACGATGGTTCCGACCTTGTCCTTGTACCTGTTGTACAGATTGTCGTGCTCCAGTTCGAGTATTTTTGAAGCCATTGTCTGACGGAGGTTAAGAATGGCGCGTCGTCCGAAAGCCGAAAAGTCGATTTTCTCAGCCACATCTTCACCGATTTCGAAGTCTTCGTCAGTCTTCAGTGCCTCACTGAGAGCAATCTGCCTACTCTCGTCCTCTACTTCTCCGTCTGCCACTACCACGCGGTTGCGGTAGATTTCAAAGTCGCCCTTGTCGGGATTGACGATGACATCAAAGTTTTCATCAGTTCCATACTGCTTCTGCAGCACACTTCGGAAAGAATCCTCGAGCACACTGATGAGGATGGTGCGGTCGATGTTTTTGCCCTCCTTAAACTCGTCGAATGAGTCAATGAGGCTTACCTGTTCTTCTTTTTTCTTTGCCATTGTTTTATGTAGTTTTTATTAGAATTCTATCACTGCCTTCACCCATTTTGCTCCACCATAGGCAAACTGGCGGCTTACATCCACGAGCACGGGGCGTTTCTTGCCTTCGACCTTCTGCTTTTCTTTGTAGGCGAGAGTGAAACACTCGTCATTAGCGTCAGCAAGCACACCTGTAAGTTTCTTGCCTTCCAGCGTCATCAGTTCCACCTCCTTGCCAACAAGGTTCAGGTACTGCTGAAGCACCTTCAGCGGCTGGCCGATGCCGGCAGACCCGACTTCGAGTTCGTAGTCCTCAACATCACGGTCGAAGTGTTCTTCAATGAAACGGCTGAGCTGGCAGCAGTCCTCAATCCACACTCCGTCCTTATGGTCGATTTCAACTATAATCTTGTTCTCTTTGTCCACATTGATGTCAACGAGGAAGTAATCCTTGCCCTCGAGCCATTCTTCGCAGACTTTTTTTACACTGTCTTGATTTATCATCTCGTGGTGAATTAGAAATTAAAAGGAGGAACTGTTCAGTCCCTCCGTCACTCATTCTGGGCGCAAAGTTAGTAAATAATTGATAATTTGCAAAGATTTCTGCACAATTATTTTCATTTTCAGCACTTTTTCACTGTTCATCGCCACCGTTTCGCTCTGTTCCGTGATTTCAGACCACAAAAAAAGACGGCAGGACCAGTCGTCATGCATTGCTGCACTACCGACTTGTCCTGCCGTCAAGGTCTATGGTTTGTCGCTACGACTTAGAACTCTGGTTCGTCGTCGCCATCGTCGCCAATAACCTCCCAGCGTCCCTTGCCAAGCTGGGTGCTGCTGTATGTGTTATTGAGTCCCATATTGTTTGGATTGCTTGCGCAAATCATTTCGGCAGCATCGGTTACAATTGTCTTTACTGCAGGTTTGATATACTGTTTCATATTCTTGACTGGTTTTTTATTGATTTATATTTCACTTAGCCGTTGCCCCTCCCACAGTTAGGAGCGAGAGGGGTGCCAGCACATTTATTACTTGTTCAGGAACTTCTTGCCGTTCATGATGACGATTCCCTTGTAGTCACGGTTAACAACCTGACCTGCGAGGTTGAATGCAGCTGCGTTCTTCATCTGTGCGTCTTCAACATTCTGGATTGCAGTTGCCTCGCCATCGAGTGAGAAGAAGTTTGGAGCACCTACTGTTTCAGGAACTGCAAGGATTGCCTTGTACTGGTCGCAGTGTGCGCCCATGCCTTCAAATTCGTCATAGTCTTCACCGTCCCAGTAGAAACCTACGCCATATTCGCCATCTGAAAGGATGTAGTATGTGAAGCCAAGGTCGTCAAAGTCTTCACCACCTTCCTTTACAGTACCCTTCAAGAGGTTGCCGTCAACTGACTCTGGAGTATTGGCAGATGCCTTCAGTGTTGCAGTGCCTTCTTCACCTTCGAGGATTACGCCTGTGTTAGCTGGGATTGTTCCTTCAATCTTGTTCAGTGTAGCAGTTGAACCAGAAACTGTAACATAGTATGCAGTTGCGCCTTCAACAGTTGCTGCAAATGGAACATAAGCAGTAGCGTAACCTGCAGAAGTGATTGTTACGTCGTGTGGTTTAGGAATAGCATAATTTACAGTTACAGAAGTAAATCCACAAGTACCACCAACATGAGCCTGCACTGCCTGATATTCGTCAACAGGAGTAACTGTTACAGTCGTACCATCAACTGATGCCGAAGCATTTGTCCATGTGCTTTTTTGCAGTGTAGTAGCATAAGCAGCTGTAGTAGCCTCAAAGACTATAGAAGTAATCATATATGGACTTACAGGATCAATGGAAAGCAGTTGGTCCTTATAGAAGCGAGTAGAAGTTCGTTTGTTTGAATCGCCACCATAATAGTTGTTGGCAGCAGTAGATGATTCGAATTTCGAATTAGTCATTGTGACATAATCACTTGTCCATCTCATAGTTTTTTCTGATGCATAAGCAGTTTCATCTTTTGAAAGGTCCCAAGTAACACACTTAGGCTTTGGAGCGACTGTAACATTTACATCCACGCCATCAGAGGTCATCTCGCTGTATGTTGCCTTAACATTGACTTTTGTAACATCAAGAGTCAAAGCTCCGCTTGGAGTAACTGTCCATGTAACCGACGATGTCACATCAAATTTGTCGCCATTATCAAAGTTTGCAGTGACAATCAGACCTGCTGGATCAAATTCTTCACCCTCTACATAAGCAGTCTTACTTGGAGTGCCAGAAATGACAACTGAAGTCAACTCAGCAGATGAAATCTTGTAAGTGAGGTCATCCCAAGACGCAGGACAAAGTTCCCAAGTGGTATTGTACAATTTCCAAGTACAAGTCAATGTACCAGAAACAGTTCCACCTACAATCCATTCTTCAGGAACATTCCAGCAATAAATTTCGACTTCCTGGTCGCCAGACTTCAAGTAAATACCATTTCTATATTGTCCAGAGATGTCGATTCCAGTAATCACCTCATTAGTCAGTGTAACCTTTACTGTTTCACCAGCCTCAGTTGGTTTACCAGCATTTACGAGGGCAGCAAGTGATTCATAAACTGGCATAGGTTTCTTCTGAGTAACCTTAACCACCTTATCGGTTGCGCCTTCATACTTGAGAGTAACATCAGCTGTGCGTTCTGCACCTGCATTAGCAGTTGTGGAGAAAGTGACTTTACCAGCACCAACTGCAAGGTTTGAAATCCACTCAGCATCAGTTGTTGCAGTCAAAGACTTGCCTTCAACTGGATTTGCAATCGTATAAGCAATTTCACCAGAAGTAGCATCTGATTCAAGTGTTACATCGCTTGCTGAAATTGAAGGAGCTGAAGAAACCGTATAATTCACAGTAACAGATTTCACCCAACAATAGTTATTAGAGTTGAGTACAATCTTATCAATATCAGAATTAATAGTAAAAGTATAGTCCTGGAAATCTGCCCCAAGCGATTGTGCAGTAGCACCATTAACTGATATATTAGCCGCCTTACTTGAGTTATACTGTTTTGCACTGACAACAATTGTAGTCGCCGTAACATGTCCTGCAGCAGACAAGTTGAATCCTAAAGCACCTTTACCACCAGACTTTCCTAATTTCAGTCCAGAAGCACCTGCATAATATACACTTTGAAGATTGGCTGCATCGATGGATGACACATAGTTCGCACCTTCCGATAAAATATTAGCAATGGGAGTTGTCGAAGTCACAGACGTGCCATCATTTTTGTTGACTTTGAAAGTTAATGTGTAACTTTCTGCCCACATACTACCTACTCCACAAAGGAGCAACAAGGTCAAAAAGACCTTTAAGTTTGTAAAGATTTGTTTCATACTTTGTTTGGTTAATGTTTATAATATAAATGAATTATCGTCATAAAGTAAAGTGTGTTGGTCTCCACACACGCCGCCATCACTGCTACAAGCATTTAATGATGGGGAAAAACGGGGTTTGGTAAGTTGTGTTTCAATCCAGACACATCAAAAATCAGTCAGCACAGTTTCCACATATTTCGGTGCAAAGGTAAGCAAAACATTTCAATATCACAAATTTTCTCGCACAAAATTCAGTGTTCCATTCAACAATTCAGATTGGCACAACCAACTTCGATGCAACCACCCACGACTATCAGCAGCACTGCAAATGGGTAACAAACGCAAAGTTCCCCGTACCTTGCGGTGCGGGGAACTCATTATCAAATACCGTTTTGTGGGTTAGAATTCTGGTTCGTCTTCTTCCCAACCTCGGTCCTTGCTGTCAGCAGAAGTAATGTTGCCGTCATTAGTATTGCCACCATATCCAACTTTACTACCGCATATGATTTCAGTTGCAACTGTTGTTACCTTGATGTTTGGCTGAATATATTTCTTCATATTATTGTCCTCCTATTGATTTATTTGTTAAACATTTTCTTACCATTCATAATAACTACGCCCTTGTAGTCAGCACCTACAGCCTGACCATTGAGGTTGTACATCTTGCTGTTAGCAGGAGCAACAACAACTGCGTTGATGCCGTCAGCCAAGTCACCGTTGCCGATGATGAGGTTGTTAGCAGCAGAAGCGTCCTTAACGTCATCTAATACGATGTAAGCATGGTTAGCGCCACAAGAAACTGCGCTGTTTACGCACCAGAACTTGTTCTGAGAAACAACATAAACGGTGCCGTCAGCAGGAAGAGCATCGATAGCATCATATGTACCATAGAGACCCTGATAGTTGTCAGCATCAGTATATTCATCACTTGTGTAAGAAACCTTAAGTTCAGAAGCTGTTGCCTTGAAGATATATGGAATACC
>JAGHSZ010000062.1 GCA_018065565.1 Candidatus Colivivens caballi | reverse complement strand
ATATCCGTCAAATTCATCAGATGGTTCTTGACCAACAAGTGCGTCATACAAATTTGAGTTCTCTATGACATTGTCGATTGTAGTAACATTACCACGGTTATTCAATGTAATAGTAAATGTAGCTAATTTAGAGAATACAGGAGTAACAGTTATGTCGCTTGCAGGCATGTTGTATGAATCAGTAGTGATATTTGATTGTCCAGGTTCTCCGTTCTCCTTAGTGTAATCAATTACATACTTTTCAAACTTATATCCTGCATCAGGAGAGTTAGAAAGAGTGAGTTTTGTGCCCTTTGTTGCTGTAGCAGCAGCAATTTTACCAATCATAACTGCACAAGAGCCACCTTCAACAACATTAGTTGTGATATTATATTGAATAGCATTCCACTTTGCGTAAAGAGTTGTGTTTTGCTGAATATTGAAAGTTGAGCCTGCAGCATAACCAGTTCCGGTAGCATCTGCCTTAGTGTTCCAACCATCGAAAGTATATCCAACCTTAGCGAGATCACCAGTGTTACCAAGAACAGTTACAGTGGCATTCTTCTCATATTCATTAGCATCAGTAGGAACTGAACCAGAAGTAGCTTCGTTGCCATCGTAAGTTACTTTATATTTTGTTCCAGCAGCTGTTTCGTATGTTACAGCAATAGACTTAACATACAATGCTTTTTTTGCAGAAGTTTTAGACATTTTTACAACAACTGAACCTGTAAAGTTCATGGAAGCCTGTTCGGCTGTAGGTTCAAATGTATATTTTACATTATTGTTTTCAGATTCATTTTGTGACGAACCAAAATTAGCACCACCAACCGTGACTGAGATTGTTGCTGCTTTAGATGCATCAGAGCAATTAACTTCAACTTTTGTTACATTACCTTCAAATGCAGAACTTGTTAAAGTCAAATATGACACAGCTTTCGAACCAGTACCATAATGAACACCTTTTGTTTCGTCATAAGTTGATTCGGCTGCATCAGAAGTAACTGTCCAAGAATGACCTTGGTTGTCTGTACCAGAACCACCACATGCTTTTGTAAATGTCAATGTTGCGACATCTGCCCACGCACTACTAACTCCACACAGGAGCATTAAGGTCATGAAGACCTTCAAAAATGTAGATTTTTGTTTCATAAAACTTTAATTAAATTGATTAAAATAGATAAATTATATGCTTTGTAATCGGGTCGTATCCACTACGACAAGGCGTCAACAAGACTTCTACAAAAAACAACAATCAGCACAGTCTTCGGTATTGACGGTGCAAAGTTAAGCAAAACATTTGACACTCACAAACTTTTAAAAGAAAAATTGAAGTGTTTGGTTTGGGTGATTACATACCACATCGGATTGGCGTATTTATATTCACACCCTTAAAGGGCAGCTGCAAGACCTTCCCCACTGCCCCTTCCTTTTAGGACGGGGAGTAAAATGTCTGTATGGAATGGGGAGCCACATCAGTCACCAATCACCCTTCATCTATCTGTCCCCGCCCTGAAAGTGAGAGAGGGGGGAAGGTCTTCGTCCTGTAATGAAGGAGTTGGGGAAAGGTCGGAGCAATGCGATTGCAGCATGAAATGATGGTATCATGGCATGAAATGACGATATTGTGACTTGATACGACCATTTCATGGTTCAATACCACGATTTTTCATGAGGGTATCGTAATCTAAAAATCTCACGCAGAATTCGCAGAACAAAAGGAAACCGTCCACTCCGTGAAATCTGCGTTATCTGCGTGAACAACCGAGCAAGGCATAGGACAAAGTTCACAAACGATGGTATTTTTCTATGGAAACGCAATATAAATAAATAAGGTGTATTGCAATATGGATTTTATTTGATACCTTTGTGCCTGAATCAAATCAACAAACTAACTCTATAACTTAATTATGAAGACCTATTCATTCTACAGGATTTTGATGCTGACGGTGATGCTGACGGTGGCAAGTGCTGCCGGCGGTGGTCAATGCCGTGCACAAAAGACCTTCGGCAACCTGCCCGACCTTCATGTCGATGGGAAATGGTTGAAGGACGAAAACGGCAACAAGGTGGTGCTGCACGGTGTGATGGACACGCCGAGCGCATGGTTTAACAACGGCAGATGGGGCTGGGACTACGATGCCAACGGCCTTGTGCGCTGCATCGACTATTTCGACAAGTTGTTCACAGCCATCACCGACACCACACAGGGGGCATACTGCAATGTGTTTCGCCTCCACCTCGAACCAGCATGGACCAACGACAACAGCTACCACTACTGCGACAAGACGGGCAATGGCGAGGCTGACATACAGCACTTCAACCCCAACCGCCTCAGGACCTATATGCGCACACTCTACTGGAAGCTGATACGCAAGGCACTCAACCACGGGCTCTATGTGGTGGTCCGTCCGCCTGGAGTATGTCCGGAAACCATCAAGGTGGGTGATGTCTATAACAACTACCTGATGGAGGTGTGGGACATCGTCACACAGAACGACTCCATCAAGAAGTACGCAGGTCAGGTGAGCATCGAACTTGCCAACGAGCCTATTAATCTGCTCGATGCCAATGGCCAGGGCAGCGCCACCGCAAAGCGCGACTTCTTCCAGCCTATCGTTGACAAGATCCGTTCCAACGGATTCACGGGCGTGGTGTGGGTCCCTGGCACTGGCTACCAGTCGAGTTATCAGGACTATGCAAACAACCCTGTCACGGGCTACAACATCGGTTATGCCGTGCATGTCTATACAGGATGGTACGAGCAGGAGGACAAGAATGCCAACGGCAACATATTCATCCAGAATTTCAAGAAACAGGTGCCAGTGGTGGAGACCAACCCTATCATGGTGACCGAAATAGACTGGAGCCCAGAAAACAGCAACGGCGCAATCGACCACTACAACGAATTTGGTGCCCCTGTCTATAAGAACTTCGGCACATGGGCAACCGGCTCGACCAGCAAGTGGGGCAAGGCATGGAAGGCTGTACACGACCACTATGGCAACATAGGCATGACACTGACCAGCACTGCCGACCTCATCAACATCGACAAGTACATCAGCAACAAGAAGGTGGAACCGGCATTCCTCGACGCCATGCGCAAGGCTGGTTACGCCGATGCTTGGGAAGCATGCAGCGGTGCCTGCTTCGAGTGGTACAAGGACTTCGACACCAACCCCGAGAAGCGTCCGTACATGGGTTACACCAAGCGATGGACTGCCGACCAGGGCAACGGCAAGTACCTGAACCCAATCATGAACGCCGACTTCCCCGACCCCGATGTCATCCGTGTGGGCGACACCTTCTACATGGTCAGCACCACCATGTTCCACTTCCCGGGAGCGACACTGATGAAGTCGAAGGACCTCGTCAACTGGGAATACTGTGCCAACCCGCTGAAACAGATTGCACAGTCGGACGCATACAACCTGCAACAGAACACCAACCACTATGCCACCGGCCAGTGGGCAGCATCGCTCAGTTACAGCAAGGGCAAGTTCTACATCTACTTCATTGCCTATTCGGCAGAAGGACAGGACGACGGCAAGAACATCCTGCTCTCAGCGACCGACCCTGAGGGTGAATGGGACATGAAGTACATGGACAAGCACTACTACGACTCAGGCTGGCTCTTCGACGAAGGCGAGAACGGTGACGGCTATGTGTATGTGGCATGTGGCATCGGCGACATCTATGTGGCTAAACTCAATCGCAGCACCTTCCAGGAAATCAGCAGTACAAAGGTGCTGAGCATCGGCAACGGACTGGAAGGCAGTCACATGTACCACATCGGCGACTACTATTACATCTATGCAACCTATGGAGGCACAGAGGGCAGCCAGACCATCTTCCGTTCAAAGAATCCGCTCGGTCCATATGAGGAACATGTGAAGCGTGTGTTTGCCAACCAGCACATCCATCAGGGTGGACTCGTTGACACCCAGACCGGTCAGTGGTGGACCATCCTGTTCAAGGATGCAGGTGCCATCGGCCGCGTGCCTTACCTCGAACCAGTGAAGTGGCTCGACGGATGGCCAGTCATCGGCAACAGCGGATGGGATGTGAGCCGCAGCGGTTCGGCATACGCCAAGCCAAATGTAGGCAAGACCTATCCTCGCACCCACCTCCCTACCAACGACACATTTACCGACCCAAAACTCGGTATGCAATGGGAGTGGAACCACAACCCCGACAACTCGGCATGGAGTCTGATGGAGCGTCCAGGCCAACTGCGTCTGCACACTTCGGGCGTCACCACCAACGGACTGAAACAGGCACGCAACTCTCTGACCCAGCGCATCCAGGGCTACGACCCTGCAAACACCGAAGCCAGCAAGGTGCAGGACAGCTTCGGAACCATCAAGATGGACATCAGCCACATGACCGACGGCGATGTGGCAGGTCTGTCAGTATTCCAGGACCCTTACTCGTTTATCGCAGTGAAGCAGATTGGCGACAAACGCTACCTGCACAGCGAACGCCACTACACCGAGAACGGCGGCACCGATGCTGAAATCACGAGCGACGAAGAAATCACGAGCGACAGCATCTACCTGCGTGCCATCGTCAACTTCGGCACAAACAAGGCAAACTACTATTACAGTTTCGACAACAAGACTTACACCAAGTTCGGTGTAAGCATGGACATGCGATTCGTGCTTTCGGTGTTTGTCGGTCAGCGCTTCTACATCTTCAACTACGCAACTAAGCAGACTGGCGGATATGTCGATATCGACTGGTTCTCAACCGAGCCATTCTATGACGAAAGTTACTTCTTCGGTCCGAATGTGCTCCACACATTCACAGAGGAAGACCTCACAATGGAGACACTCACACTCGCCAAGACTGAATATACCGTAACCCCAGGCGGCAACAATCCGATTGAGATTATCTGTACTTCGAAGTCGGGCATCACCACCAATGTGTCGTCGAACTGTCGCTACGATGTGAAGAACCCATCCGTGGCAAGCGTCATCGGCGGCACCATCCGCGGCATCAGCGAAGGTTCGACCGAAATCGATGCCACATACACCGACCTGATGGGCAACAGCCAGACACTGTCGTTCACAGTCAGCGTAGAGACATTCCCTCTCACTGAGGACGGTTTCAATCCTTCAATCTATGGCAACGGCAGTTACATTGAGCGCGTCCATGCATTCACTGGCAGCCAGTATGGTTTCGGTGGATGGACTTATCCTGGCGGACTGGACATCTCGCAGTACAACTACATCGTGGTTCATCTGCGCCGTTCAAGTTCTTCAAAACCGTCATTCCGTCTGTTTGACAAGAACGACTACTGGGCATCGCCTGCCATCTACGACATGGGCACAAACCGCGACCTCGTGATTGACCTCCACAACATGAAGGACAGCAACGGCGAGGTGGTTGACCCGTCACACATCTACATCGCTGGTTTCTGGTCGTTAGGTGGACAAGCCATCTACATCAGCGAGGTTTTCCTCAGCAACGACGGTGTGAACCCTGTTGCCAACTTCATCGGTGACATCTACGAAGATCAGCCAACTGGTCGCAAGGGTGTGTTCGACCTCCAGGGACGCGAAATCAAGGGTGGCGACTTCCTCATCAACAATCACCAGTTGCGCGGTGTATATATAGTCAACGGCAAGAAGGTGCTGGTGAGGTAAACGGAAACTTTTTGAAACAATAGACGATATAGCGTCATAAAACAAATGCCCGGGCTGTGTGCTCGGGCATTTGCTGTTTGAATAATAGGGCAGATGAGACTAATGAGGCTAATGAGACTAATGGAACCTATAAGACCAATGGGACTAATGAGGCCAATGGGGCATATAAGACCTATAAGGCCAATAAGACCTATGGGGCTGCATCAATCCATGTGGAACATCTCGGGAAGTGGGATGCTGACAGGTGAGTTGTCGGGATTGGTGACCATGATGTCAGCCATATAAGCCCACCATTTCTGTACTATTTCGAGATTGCCCATATCCTGGCTGCCACCTTCGCCACGAGTTTTCTGGAAGGCAAACAGGATGTTGGTCTCCTCATCAAGGTAAATGCTATAATCATAGACACCGCCGTCGGACAGCAGTTTGCGCATCTCAGGCCACAGTGCGGCATGACGGCGCTTGTATTCCTCTTTGCATCCTGGCAAAAGGAACATTTTGAAAGCTTCTCGTTTTTCCATTATATTGTGGGGGTTAATAAGACTGATGGGACTAATGGGACTAATGGGGCTGATGAGGCTCATGGGGCTCATAGTGCCAGCCATTAAGTGCTGCCTCTCATCATTTCAGATATTTTCTCAATGGGCTCTTGATTTGTCGGAGTCCTTTTGCCACGCTCTGTGCATTGAGGAGTGCTCCTGCACGGGAGGTGTGGGTGTGGTCGTGGTTGAACATTGCCTTTGCCTGTTCGCGTCCCATCTGGTCGAGAGCATCGGCAGTGATGTTGTGTACATCGACAAGTGGCACACCAGTCTCGTCAGCCACTTGTCGGCACCAGCGGCCATAAGTTTCATTGCGGCGTTCCACCTTGCCACCAGGCCATTCGTTGCGTGGAGTGAGTGTGAGCAGTATTGGTGTTCCACCCTTTTCACGGACATCCTGGATGAACTTTTTCAGATACCAGCCGTAAGAATAGATGACCTTGTACTGACCATTGGAATGCAACTGATAGACATGGCATGTGTCGGAAGCCGAGGCAATGACACCACGTTCCTTGTCGCGGTCGATGGGTCCGATGTCGTTGTGACCAAACTGAATGAGCACATAGTCGCCTGGTTCGATGGAATTATATACCTGTTCCCAGCGACCTTCATCGAGATAGGTGCGTGTGCTGCGGCCAGCCTTGCCGGCATTGACCACTGTACACTTCTTGGTGTTGAAGATGGTCTCAGCAACTGCGCCCCATCCCCACATTCCGTCGTCGGCCTTGTCCTCGTTCTTCATGGTGGAGTCGCCACAGGTGAATACGACAGGTTTGCCCTTCTTGCGGTTCTGGTCGATGCGCTGCGGTGTGACACGGTCCATGCGTAGAAAAGTTTTCAGCAGTGCCACATCGGGATGTTCGCAGGCGAGTATGCCTTCGGCACAGCTGGCGGCATTCATCTTTGCCCCGAACTCGCTCGAATGGATTTTGTCGCCGAAGAAGTGGTAGTTGGTCTTCCAGCGGCCATAGCGTTCGAGTTTGAGGGCACTGATGTCGTTAAGGTCGATGAGCGGTGTGTTGAGTTCCGCTGCCATCGCCTTTATCCACGGAGTGAAGGAGTCGAGTTTGCGCTGAATGCGTGTCGAGTCAGTTGGTTCATAGTCATTGCGTGGAGTCAGCGTGAGCAGTATAGGAATGGCGCCCTTGCTACGGATTTCTGCCACATAACGGCGTACATAGCCGCCAAAGGTATAGACCATCTCCTGACGCCCCGTCTCCTTGATTGTGACGAGTGTGGAGTCCGGTCCTGTGCCTTTGATGCTGGCACGGGCACGACCAGAGTCGAGTGGTCCGTTGTCGTTGTGTCCGAGTTCGAGCACTACATAGTCGCCGGGGCGTATGCCGTCGAGCACCGCCTGCCACAGTTGTCGGTAGAAAGTGCGTGTACTGGTTCCGCCAAGTGCATGGTTTTCGACGGTTATCTTGTTTTCATCAAAGAAGTCGTGAGCAAAATAGCCCCACCCCCACTGGCCATTGTTGCCGTTGCCCAATGTGCCGTTGCGCATGGTGGAGTTGCCCACAAGGAAAAGCACGGGATTGTTGCCTCTGCGTGTTGACCCACTGACAGGACGGACCTGATTGGCAAGTGCCAGACTGTCGAGTGTCAGGTCGCGCACTCCGTTCACATCCTTCATTCCCTCATACTGAGGTTGTGAATTAGCACAAATAACAGATACGAAGGATATATATAATAAGGTGAGAGTTCGGAAAGACATGATTTGGGGTTGAGGTTTATGATTAATGATTGAAGTATTAAGCGGTTTGTCGGTAAGGTATGCCATAAATTAGCACATGAGTTTATTCACTCTATGCTTATTAATCGTCAGTGGCTTTTAATCACGGGCAGTCAGTTTGATGCCGATGTCCTTGACACCTACCACCACTGGTTCCTTCATGAACGGAGTGACGGTATAGGTGTAGTTGAGTCCGGAATCGACCTGCAACGGTGGCAGTGGGCAGGTGCAGGTGGGATAAGGGAAACCATCGCCAAGTGCAATGCCGTCGCGTCCGTAGATGCTGACAAACACGGTGTCGGTGCTCACCTCATTGCCCTCACAGCATAGGGTGCCGAGCAGGAAGAGGGAGTTGAATGGGAAAGCGTCGGTGGTGCGCACACCCAGTTCGGCGTCGAGGGTCTGTGCAACGGCAGAAGGTGTCAAGTGAAACACGATGGTGTCGTCAGCAGTCCACCCCTCGGTGTCGATGGCCTGGTACTGATGGAAATAAGTGTGTTCGGACGAACAACTGCAAAACACAGTGAGCATCACGGCACAAAACACGCAAGCCACTGTGCTGATGGTTTTACTTACAGTCATTTGTCCGTTGTTATTTGTTGGCGGTGTCAGTTGGGGCAGTTTTTTCGCCCTTTGGTGCATTATTGCCTTTCGGTGCACCGTTGCCCTTCGGCTGTCGGTCATGCCTTGGTCCTCGGTTGTCGCCCTTTGGCTGATGAGGTTTCGGTCCGTGGTGATGTTCCTTTGGCTGTGAGTCGGTGCGTGGTGACGGAGTCTGCTCATTGGCTGCTGCCGGCTGTTGTTCAGCCATTTCGCCCTGATTGTCAGCACCACCGTTTCTGCTCTTATTCTTTTTCTTCTTTTTCTTTTTCAGATGGTCGAAGCGGTTGATGTTTTCCTGTTCAATCAAGTCGATTGATTCAGGAGTCTGTGCTGACTCATCCTCGACAAGCGACATAGGTTTCTGTCCCTCGCGGTTCATGTTGATGATGTCGAACGCCCGACTTGCGTGGATGGTCTTTTCGCCGGCAAGGATGCGCTTGTCGGTGGAATAGGTGATCATCTTCGACAAGATGTCGGCCTTGAAGAAGTAGTAGTCGCTGTCCATGGTCTGGAGCACAATTTCGCGTGAAGGCAGACGCTTGAGCGATTCCACATACTGATCGACCTCGTAGTTCATGCAGCACTTCAACTTGGCACACTGACCAGCCAGTTTCTGAGGGTTGAGCGAAATGTCCTGGAAGCGTGCTGCACTGGTGCTGACACTGATGAAGCGTGTCATCCATGTGGAACAGCAGAGTTCGCGTCCACAAGGGCCGATACCGCCGATGCGTCCTGCCTCCTGACGGGCACCAATCTGCTTCATCTCGATTCTGACACGGAAACGCTCGGCAAGCACCTTGATGAGCTGGCGGAAATCGACACGGTCGTCGGCAATGTAATAGAAGATGGCCTTGTTGCCGTCGCCCTGGTACTCCACATCACCAATCTTCATTTTCAGTCCGAGGTCTTTTGCAATCTGGCGCGACTCAATCATGGTTTCGTGTTCACGTGCCTTGGCTTCGGCAAACTTGTCGAGATCGACCTGGCGTGCCTTGCGATAGATGCGTTTCAGTTCGGTGTCGGGACGAAGATTTGCCTTCTTGATTTGTAGAGGCACAAGGCGACCGGTCATGGTCACAGTGCCGATGTCGTGACCTGGATTGGCCTCGACCGCAACGACATCGCCCTTTTGCAGCGGCAGATTGTTGGAGTTGATGAAATATCCCTTGCGAGGTGGTTTGAACTGCACTTCCACAAGGTTGGTAAATGTGGCATTGTCGGGGAGGTCGGCAAGCCAGTCGTATGTATTCAATTTATCGGAATGACCACTGCATCCGCTGATGTCCATGCCTTTGCAGCAGTCAGCTACTTTAAAGTCGTTCACTGTCTATTCTTTCAATTTAATTGTAAATACCATAATATCTGCGCAAAGGTACAAAAAAAAGTGAAGAGTATGGCGTGAGTTCAACAATTATTTGTAAATTTGTAGCGAAAATCAATATAAACTAACTCACTAATATCTTATAACAAGATGAAACGAATGCTTTTTACAATTGCCATGGCTCTGTTGTTCTGCTTCAACGCGACTGCAACAACAAGCCAGCCTACCGCCAAAGCAAAAATTGCAACGAAGGCGGACAACACACTGATGTGGTACGACCGTCCAGCCAAAATCTGGCTCGAGGCACTGCCTGTCGGCAACAGCCGAATGGGCGCCATGGTCTATGGCGGTACATCCGACTTTGAGATTCAGCTCAACGAAGAAACTTTCTGGAGCGGCAGTCCGCACAACAACAACTCCACCCGTTCAAAGGAACGCCTGCAAGAAGTGCGCCAACTGATTTTCGACGGTAAGGAATCCGAGGCTGAAGAAATCATCAACAAGGAATTCATACCAGGTCCTCACGGAATGCGTTTCCTCACGCTGGGCAGCATCCACATCACATTCCCCGATGTGAAAGAAGCGGAGAACTACTACCGTGACCTAAATCTCGAAAATGCCACATCGACATCACGATTCACATCTGCCGGCACTCAGTTCACACGCACCGTCTTTGCTTCATTTGCCGACAATGTGATTGTCGTACGCCTCGAACGCTCCACCCCAGGTGCTGACGGATGGTTCAAGATTGACCGTCCAGAGTTCTCGGTCAACGGTGTTGACCAGGAAGGCATCAAGGCTGGACTGAAAGCAGAAGTGAAGACACAGGTCATCGAACAGACTGCAAAGACTGCCACAATACTCATCACGGCAGCAACCAACTTCGTCAACTACAAGGACATCAGCGGCAACGCAGCACTGCGCAACGCCAATTTCCTCAAAGCAGCCAGTGCATACTCGTACAAGCAACTGCTCAGCCGACACATGGCAAAGTATAAGGAGCAGTTCGACCGTGTACGCCTCGACATCCCAACCAACGCCAACCCCGACGAGACAACCACCGACCAGCGTGTTGCAAACTTCAACGCATCGCTCACATCGGCACCCGACCTCCAGCTGGTGGCACTCATGTTCAACTATGGCCGTTACCTGCTCATCAGCAGCAGCCAGCCAGGCGGACAGGCAGCCAATCTGCAAGGTATGTGGAACGACAAGGAGAATGCGCCTTGGGACAGCAAATACACCATCAACATCAATGCCGAGATGAACTACTGGCCAGCAGAAGTGACCAACATCAGCGAAACTGCACAGCCTCTGTTCACTATGATTGCCGACCTCGCCGAGACTGGAAAGGTCACAGCACAGCAGATGTACGGATGCCGCGGATGGGTGGCTCACCACAACACCGACATCTGGCGCATTGCCGGTCCGGTCGATGGAGCACCTTGGGGCATGTATCCTACGGGTGGTTCATGGCTCACCACTCACCTCTGGGAGCACTACCTCTATACCCTCGACAAGAATTTCCTCCGTCAGTACTACCCAATCATGAAGGGTGCTGCCGACTTCCTGCTCGACTACCTCTGCGTTCATCCTAAATATGGATGGAAAGTGGTGGTACCATCTGTAAGTCCTGAACACGGACCAATGGGCAAGCGCTCAAACATCACAGCCGGATGCACGATGGACAACCAGATTGTACGCGACGTACTGACACAGACTCTCCAAGCAGCCGAAGTGCTCGGCATCGACAGCGACTATCGCTCTACACTCACAAAGACCATCGCACAGCTGCCTCCAATGAAGGTCGGCCAGTACGGTCAGTTGCAGGAATGGCTCGAAGACGGCGACGACCCTAAGGACCAGCACCGCCACATCAGCCACCTCTATGGTCTCTACCCTTCGGCACAGATCAGCCCTATCACCACTCCCGACCTATTCCGTGCAGCACGCGTCACACTTCAGCAGCGCGGCGATGCAGCCACAGGATGGAGTCTCGGATGGAAGACCAACTTCTGGGCGCGTATGCTCGATGGCGACCACGCATTCACCATCATCCGCAACATGCTCAACATTCTGCCATCAGAGGACTGGGGCGACCAGCGCAAGCATCCTGACGGCCGCACATTCCCTAACCTCTTCGATGCTCACCCACCATTCCAGATTGACGGAAACTTCGGCGTCACTGCCGGCATTGCAGAAATGCTGATGCAGAGTCACGACGGAGCCATCCATCTTCTCCCAGCACTCCCTTCACAGTGGAAGCAAGGAAGCATCAGTGGTCTGCGTGCACGCGGAGGCTATCAGGTTGACATCACATGGAACGACAGCAAACTCCAGTCGGCAGTCATCACTCCTGACTTCGACGGCACTCTGCACCTGCGCTCTTATCAGCAGCTCAGCATCAGCGGTGCGCAGCAGGAAAAGACTTACAAGCTCGACGACGGACGCACCATCTATCAGTATGCTGTCAATGTAAAGGCCAACAAGGCAGTAAAGGCAAAAGCCCTCTAAACCAACAGGCTGCAAGCCATCGGCATATAGTCACAGTCATTTCACAGGGAAAGCAACGGGCAGACCGTCAAAGAAAAGATTGACAAACGACCGCAAATGTTTTCCCTCACGAGCGCTCGTAAATTGTAAATCGAGCGGTGAACAATACAAAAAGGTGTACACCAAAATCTGAAAAGGTGTACACCAAACGCCAAGAAGGTGTACACCAAAATTCAGGAAGGTGTACACCTTTTTTAATTATCGAGCGCTCATGAGAGCATTTACGAGCGCTCGCAAAGGTAAACACGAGCGCTCGTGAAGGCAAACATGTGCGGTTATGAAGGCAAACATATGCGGTTGTGAAGGCAAACATATGCGGTTGTGAGAGCAAACATGTGCGGTTGTGGAGGTACACGGCTGCGGATGCTCACTATCATTCAACTTTACAGGCGCGACCCGACAAACGGCAGTGGAACACACACTGTGTTTGCCGACTGGCAATTAACAACCACAAGCAGCAAACAGCGTTTGCGACCAAAAAAACATAAATTATCAGCATTTCCTACACCTTATTCCTAATAATTTCGTATATTTGCAAGCTTGAATACAACAAAATAACAATAATAAAAATGATAATCGAACTCAACAAAGCTGCTTCATTCCTCCCCGAAGGAGCAGTTAAACAGTATGAAAATCGTGTCAGCGATGCCCAGAAAGCACTGGAAGAAGGCACTTGCAAGGGCAACGACTACATAGGATGGCTGCACCTGCCATCATCCATCACTCCCGACTTTATTGACGAAATCCAGCAGACAGCCAAGGTGTTGCAGGAAAACTGTGACGCAGTGGTCATTGCAGGTATCGGCGGTAGTTACCTTGGAGCAAAGGCAGTGATTGCAGCACTCGACGACAACTTCTCATGGCTCAAACCATCCGACAAGCCACGCATCCTGTTTGCAGGCAACAACATCAGCGAGGACTACCTCACCGAACTCATCAGTTATCTGAAAACCGTGCGCTTCGGTGTCATCAACATAAGCAAGTCGGGCACCACAACCGAGACTGCACTGACCTTCCGCCTTCTTCGCAAACTCTGCGAAGACCAGCGCGGCAAGGACATGGCACGCAAGGTCATCGTAGCTGTGACCGATGCCAGCAAAGGTGCCGCACGCACTACTGCCGACAAGGAAGGCTACAAGTCGTTCGTCATTCCAGACAATGTGGGCGGTCGTTTCTCAGTTCTCACACCAGTGGGACTGCTGCCAATCGCTGTTGCCGGTTTCGACATTGCCGACCTCGTACGCGGTGCCCAGGACATGGAACGCCAGTGCGACATCAATGTGCCGTTCGACCAGAACCCATGTGCTCAGTACGCAGCAATTCGCAATGCCCTCTATGCCTCTGGCAAAAAGGTGGAAATACTCGTCAACTATCAGCCAAAGCTCCACTTCATGGCTGAATGGTGGAAACAACTCTACGGCGAGAGCGAAGGCAAGGACGGCAAGGCCATATTCCCTGCATCTGTCGATTTCTCGACCGACCTCCATTCCATGGGACAGTGGATTCAGGACGGTGAACGCATCATCTTCGAGACTGTCATTTCGGTTGATGCACCTGAAAGCAACCTGACCGTACCTGCTGACGACGAGAACCTTGACGGGCTAAACTTCCTCGCCGGACGACGCATCGACGAGGTGAACCACATGGCAGAACTTGGCACCCAACTGGCTCATGTCGATGGTGGAGTGCCTAACATCCGCATTGCCATTCCACGCCTCGATGCCTACAACCTCGGTCAGCTCATCTACTTCTTCGAGAAAGGCTGCGGCATCAGCGGCCAGCTCATCGATGTCAACCCGTTCAACCAGCCAGGAGTCGAGGCATACAAGAAGAACATGTTTGCCCTACTCGACAAACCAGGTTACGAAGCCGAAAGCAAAGCCATCAAGGCACGGCTCGAACAGGCATAATACACACATGGCAAAACATTTCATCAATCAATAAAACATAATTATTTATGAAACCTACATTATTTCTTTTAGCAGCAGGCATGGGCAGCCGTTACGGCGGTCTGAAACAGCTCGACGGTCTGGGACCAAACGGCGAAACAATCATGGATTACAGTATCTTTGATGCCATCCGTGCAGGATTCGGCAAGATTGTCTGGGTTATCCGCAAAGACTTCGAAGAGCAGTTCCGCACACAGATTCTCAGCAAGTACGAAGGCAAAGTGCCTTGCGAACTCTGCTTCCAGGCACTCGATGCACTGCCAGAAGGATTCAAATGCCCAGAAGGCCGCGTAAAGCCTTGGGGTACAAACCACGCAGTGCTCATGGGCAAGGATGTCATCAAGGAGCCATTCTGTGTCATCAACTGCGACGATTTCTACGGACGCGATGCATTTGCCCAGATTGGCAAGTTCCTCAGCGAACAGAAGGAAGGCGAGACAGGAAAGTATGCCATGGTCGGATTCCGTGTATGCAACACACTGTCAGAAAACGGCGTAGTGTCACGCGGTGTGTGCGAAAGCAACGAAAAGCACCATCTGACCGATGTTGTTGAACGCACTGACATCAAGCGCCTCGACGACGGACGCATCTGCTACAAGGATGGCGACAACTGGGTTGAAGTTTCTGAAAACGCACCTGTCAGCATGAACATGTGGGGCTTCACTCCTGACTATTTCCAGTATTCAGAAGAGTACTTCAAGGAGTTCCTTTCTGACCCAAAGAACATGGAGAACCTCAAAGCAGAATTCTTCATCCCTCTCATGGTCAACAAGCTCATCAACGAAGGCACAGCAACAGTCGAGGTTCTCGACACTACAAGCAAGTGGTTCGGTGTGACTTATGCAGCCGACCGTCCAGACACAGTTGCACGCATCCAGTCACTCATCGATGCTGGCGAATACCCAGAGAAACTGTTCTAAAACGATGAGCCGACTCACGACTGTCAGTCGCACACACACAACATCAAAAATAGCAACACTGCGCAAGTCCATTGCCGCAGTGTTGCTATTTTCGTATCTGCCAGCCTCAGGTCAGACCGACGGACATTTCACCATCATGACCTACAACTGCGAGAACGCCTTCGACACCATCCCCGATGCCACCCACGACGACAGCGAATATCTGCCCGAGGGGTCGCATCACTGGACACGATGGCGCATGTACCAAAAGTTGCGCAACATTGGGAAAGTCATCATGGCTGTTGACACCGACAAACCTGCCGACATCGTATGCCTCGACGAAGTGGAGAACGATTCGGTCATGACTTGGCTCACACGCCAGACACCACTGGCCTCTATCGGCTACGATTACTTCATCACCAATTCAGCAGATACCCGCGGCATCGATGTGGCACTACTCTACTCACCATTCACATTCCGCCCAGTCACACACTACTCTATCCGGGCCAACACCTCCACACCGACACGCGACATACTATATGTCAGCGGCATCGCACGGGGACGCGACACCCTCGACATCTTTGCCGTCCATCTGCCTTCACGGCTCAACGGCAAAGAGGCTGAACTCAACCGCAAAAGTGTGCTTGCCGCCATCAGCCACAGCATCGACTCCATCACAGCACTGCGCCCATCGGCACAGATATGTGTCCTCGGCGACTTCAACGACGGTCCACAGTCGAAAACCATCAAGCGTGGACTGCCCCAACTGAAAAACCTCATGAAAGGTGAAAAGCGTGGCTCATACAAGTACCACGGCAAATGGGAATGCATCGACCAGATTCTCGTCACCACCCCACTTGCCGAACGCATCATCAAGTCGGGCATCTATTACAACCCCATGCTTCTTGAAGACGACATCACATACGGTGACAAGAAACCAAACCGCACATATGTTGGATGGAAATACAACGGAGGATTCAGCGACCACCTACCTGCATTTCTAATAATAAGGTAGAAGGGCAGCCGAGAATTTGGGTTCAGAGCTAATGAGTCCCATTAATCCCATTAGCCCTATAAGCCCCATTAGCCTTATTAGTCCCATTAACCTTATTAGTCCCATCAGCCTTATTTGCCCCATTGGTCCTATCATTCCCCCATCATCTTACACCCCCAAAAACAAGAATGCCCAGGCGAAACCGCCTGGGCATTCTTAATATAGAAGTTGAGTTAATTACTTAACAAGAGTCTTCTTGCCATTCATGATGACAACACCACGGAATGAGTTGTCAACTGACTGACCAGCGAGGTTGTAGCGAACATTGTTCTGTTCAGCAACCTTAACATTGTCAATTGCATCAGCAACACCTACTGGGAGAGTGAAGTCAGCAGGCTTGATCTGGTTGACCTTCTTGTTCTCGTAACGAGAAAGAACAATCTTGTTCATTTCAATATCGCCTGCTGTGAATGTGTCAGCTGCCTTAACTGTGATAGTTACGACTGCGCCTTCAGTTCCTTCGTAGAGGTAATTCTTAGA
>JAGHSZ010000162.1 GCA_018065565.1 Candidatus Colivivens caballi | reverse complement strand
CCTATCGATGACAACTTGGTACATTTGGAAAAATCTACAGTTTTGAGATTACCGCAGAATTCAAATGCAGATGCTCCTATTGTCTCAACATTTTCTGGTATTTCAATGGTTGACAAACTTGTAGCTTCAAATGCCCAAGGACCTATTCGCTTCAATGTCGAAGGCAATTCGATACTTAACAAGTCATTCACATCACAGAAAGAATAGTCCATTGCAGTGACAGGACCATTAAAAAGTAGCTGGCCTTCAATTATACCACCAACTTCTTTTGAGTTAGCAATTGATTCTTCAATTCGCAATACAGTGCCACCAAATGAAGCTTTAGCATCTTGCGGTATATCTATATTATAGGACGAAGCCATATATTCTTTTAATGCGCCACTTTCCAGCATATCACATACGCCCCATTCCCAGATATTATCTGCACCATAATAAATATCCCCCACATTAGCCGTATAATTCACATAATGATACATCTTGATGTCGCCGACACCGAGGACTTTGTATGTGTATTTGCCTTCTGCGTTCTTGTACTGGATGGCATACTGCTTGTTTTGTTCGGCGGTGAACTTGGCTCCGTTGACAGTGATGTCGGTACCGAATGGAGAATCTGCACTGAGAATCTTATCGACAGCGGTCAACTTGGTGTTGACGCGAGTCAGTGAAACTTTGTTTGCTGTATTATTAGGGTCATAACTAAATGGACCATAGCTATCTGAAGTATAGTCGTTGGCATCTTCAATACAACGTTTCACGACAGTTTCGGTGATGTCACCCTTGTTGCCGCCTTCTTGAGTGATTTCGAAAAGGCTGATATTAGAATCTGATGTCTTGCCTACGGTCAACGCCTTTACTTCGTTGTCATAGACAGTCACATAGATAGTACCGGCATTATAGATGTTCTCGCCATTCTCTGTGATGGCTGCACCCTTCTGGTATGTGGTGATGGTTGGAGCCTGTGAACCGAGTGTGCTGACAGTCTCTTCGTAGCCGTCGTCAACATCTGTCTTCTCGACTGCATCGAAGGTGATTGGGTAGAGTCCGGCATAGTCGGCATCGGGTGTTCCTGCCTTTCCGTCGGTCTGGTCTGAAATCTTGAAGATGTAGGTGTAGGCATAGTTCGATGCCCAGTTGGTGTATGCAGGAGGCACGAGAGCCGTTGCACCAAAGACATGAATCTTCTCGCCTGCACCGTCAACTGGTACAAGTGTGTAGTCGCACTTGAGTGTAAGAGGGAGAATGCTTGTGGCGCTTGAAGGGGTTACATTGATGTAGGCTTCGGCTGCTGTCTCGCCAGAGTATGATGCTGATGCTGAGGTACGACCAAGATACACATCACCGGTTACCTTCTCGTGCTTTTCCAATGCTCCGTAAGTCAGCGGAGAGAATGAGAGGAATGATGTAGGGTCGCCTGAATCTGACTTAAAACTGGTCAAGGCTTTCAGATAGTAGTCCTCTGTTGATTTGTCCTTGTTTGGATAACCCACATAGACAGTACCAGTGCCTGTTGGGAAGATGGCATTATCAGCATAGAGCTTCGGTGTGCCGTCAGGTGCGGCATCGTCCTTATTAGTATAGAACTTGACATCTGTGACAGAATAGCCAGGGATGGTCTCGTAGAGTGCTATACGCAGTTTTGCACCGACACGACGGAAACGCGGTGTGACAGTGGTTGTCTTGAAGTCGGCTTTGGCTACCGATACAAGGTCAGAGAAGTAAGCTTCGTTGAGCTGATCGACAGTACCAGTGATGGTGAATGCAGATGTCTCGGCATTCAGTTCGTCAAGAACACCAACATCGCCGAGTTTGTCAGACTGCACTTTTCCGAATTTAGCGTAAGTCTTATTGCCTGAGGCATCGGCAACGCCCTGCCCTTTCGAGAATGCAACGAAGTAATAGTTGTCGGCAGAGGTGTCCCAGTACTTAATGGTCTGTTCCTTTGCCGTAGAGAGTAAATTGACAGCCTGTCCTACATATTCCCATCCAGTGGTGTTTGACACGGTTGACTGGGCAGACGACTTCAGATAGTTCACATTATAGTGGTCGAAAATGCAGTCGGTGGCAGTGCCGGCTTTTCTGTAACCTGTCACAACGAAGTTGTTGCCAAGATCGGCTGCTGCATCAGCACCAGTCTTGTCAGCGCGTGTTATCTTCTTTTCCTTCATGCCCATAGTGATGACATCGTTGTCATTCAACGGAATGTCGCCAATATAGTCATCGCTGGCACATCCAAGAAGGAGTGCAGTCAACAAAGCTGTGAATAGGTATGATTGTTTCATTGTCAATTATTTAATTCCACTTTCGCAAGTTCTTGCTCAGTTGACGACGAAGATTGAGTATCTTCGTTTGCGACGACTGGAGGTTTATCTCCACAAAGGAGTGCCATTAGGCCCCCACTGCGTTACCTATCGCTTCGCTACTTATCGGTTCTTCGCATACTCAGAACCTACAAGGTATCTTAGTAGATATTGAGCTTCGCGAAATATCGATTCGTAGGGGAACTCCTTGTCGGCATAAACGCTTTTGAAGGAACTCCTTTGTCGGCATAAACGCCGAGTCG
>JAGHSZ010000040.1 GCA_018065565.1 Candidatus Colivivens caballi | reverse complement strand
CGACTCGGCGTTTATGCCGACAAAGGAGTTCCTTCAAAAGCGTTTATGCCGACAAGGAGTTCCCCTACGAATCGATATTTCGCGAAGCTCAATATCTACTATGATACCCGTAGGCTTTGAGATTACGAAAAGCCGATTCGTAGCCCGTAAGGGCGATTCGTAGCGAAGCGATTCGTAACGAAGTGATTCGTCAATTGAGCAAGGCACTTGCGAAAGCATAATAATTGAAATGTAAATGAAGAAGATACTTGGACTGAAAACATATATAAATCTTACTCTTATTGTCATACTGATTGGTGGAGCCGTGTTTACCACAGGCTTTGGGGCTTGTCTGTATATGGCACGAACAGAGGTGACCCGACTCACGAAGGAGGGTTTTGAGCACGACATGAAGGACTTGCATGAATATGTGGATGGCATTCTGCAACGAGTGGAGGATGCTGCGTATTCGTTCAGTTGGGCGGAAGACCCCAACTATGCATTGTTTGACATCAATGATTTCAGTTCTGAGGAAGATATGTTTGTGATGCTTGAAAATTTCCTTGACATACATCCTTATATCTGTGGCATTGCCATCGGACTTGAAAAACCTATCGGGTTTGCTACTGCTGGCAAATATGGTTTTGCGTCTTATGTGACTAATGTGACTGGCGAGAATGTTCGTATGCCGCTTGGATTTATCAATGATTACAAACAAAAGGAATGGTATAGCAAGGCCGCTCGCCTTGATAAGGCATACTGGAGCCTGCCGTTTCGTGAGTCGCTGAAAGACAAACTGGTGACTTGTTTCAGTCTGCCATTGCATGACGAGACAGGGAAAGTTGTCGGTGTGCTGGCTCTTGATGTCGATACGGAGCGTTTCCGTAAGGAGTGTAATGCCATCATGCCTTTTGAACATACAGAGGTAACCATAGTGGACCGTCACCGCCGCTACATTTGCCATCCGGATACTGCCATGCTGCTCGAACACATAACAGAGGGTAATGTAAATGGCTGGACAGATGAACACAAACGAGAAGTCCTGATGAATGCCAAGGGAAGTTTCGTACTTGAACGGCCTGACGGACGGTCTGCTTTCTACTACGATACAATAAAGCGCACAGGCTGGACCATTGGTCTGGAATGCCCGATGGATGAGATATTCTATCATCTTAACATGATGAAGATAAACACAACCGTCATTGCTGTTATCAGCATATTGCTCATGATTGTGTGCTTTATCTATTTGTTCCGCCGTTTGCAAAAGGTGACTCTGTCGAAGGCTGGTATGGAGAACGAACTCAAAATTGCTTCTGACATTCAGATGGGCATGATCCCAAAGACCTATCCTGCCTTTCCTGATATATCGGAACTGGATGTGTTTGGTTACTTGAAACCAGCAAAGTCGGTCGGTGGAGACCTTTACGATTATTTCATCCGCGACAACAAACTGTTCTTCTGCATCGGTGATGTCTCTGGCAAGGGCGTTCCTGCATCGTTGTTCATGTCGGTTGTCAGGGCATTGTTCCGCAATGTGTCGATGCGCTGCGACGACCCGGCAGAAGTCGTTTCATCAATCAATACGGCCTTGTCGCAGGGAAACGACCAGGGCATGTTCTGCACGATGTTTCTTGGGGTGCTCGACATGGCTACGGGACGGATGGAGTATTGCAATGCTGGACACGATGCACCAATTGTGACCGACCGAAACGGCAATGCACGCTTTTTGCAGGTCGAGACAAACCTCGCCGTTGGGGTTATGGAAGAGTTCCCGTATGTCAAAAATGCAACTGAAATTCTTGTGGGTGACTCAATCTTCTTATATACAGATGGGGTGACTGAGGCTGAGAACACTGCAAAGACACTCTTCGGCATGGATGCCACACTTCGGCTGGTTTCACAGTCTTTCGCCAATGCTCATGGCATGACCGTGAAAGACATCATCGGCAACATCTATTCGTCTCTGAAAAAATATACTGCTGGTGCTGAACAGAACGATGACATCACCATGGTCATCGTGTCACGCTGTGCGTGAAGTGAATACAAAATCTGAAACGACACTATTTTTTGAGTCGTTTCAGAATACCTTTGGTCTGGGCTAACAGCCGTTTATTGGTACGGCGGTTAGCTCTTATTATTTCCTCGCTTCTCATATACATCATGTTGAATTGCTCCACCAGTGCGTTCTGCACATTTTCTACTGGAGCATACACTCCTTCTTTCTTTGGGCAGATGCACTGCAATCCCTTAGGCACAATGGCAATGTCAATGTCGGTTCCTGAATCCATAGGGTCGCCGTCGAAGTGTATGGCTCCCTCTTTCTGCCGATGGATGCTCAGGCTCTTGCACTGGAAGATGCTGATGAACGGACTGTCGTCGAGTGTGCCATTCATCATGTGTATGGCAATCTGGGTGGCATCAATAACAGTAAACGGATGCAGAATTGTGACATCGAGCAATCCGTCGCGAACACTTGCCTGGGGAGCAATGTAGAAATTGTTGCCGTACTGTGATGCATTGCCTACTGAGATAAGGAATGCCTTGTGAATGGAGTGCTCTGCGTTTTCATCGATGATGTCGATGTCGTATGTCTCGGGATTGTAGCGGAGGATGGTTGCCAACACATTTTCTATATAAGCAAGCGGACCGCGGAACTTCGACTTCGCGAATTTGGAACTGACTGCTGCGTCAAATCCCACGCCACATGTGCAGAAGAACGGGTGAAGGTTGATCACGCCATAGTCCATCAGACGGACATCCCCTTCATTGATGAGTTCAATGGCGCGTATAGGGTCAAGTGGAATGTGAAGATGCCGTGCCAGTCCATTGCCCGAACCGCATGGAATAATGGCTAATGCTGCCGTGGTGTGAATCAGGGCGCGTGCCACCTCGTTGATGGTGCCGTCGCCGCCAATGGCACAGACAATGTCGGCCCCCTCGCGCACAGCAGTACTTGCCAGTTGAGTGGCATGACCGGCATGAGCCGTCTTCAGCAGTTCGTAATCAAACTTCTGACGGTCAAGCTGCAAGTCAATCTGATTTAATATCAGTCGCTTGCCCGATACACCTGAAATGGGGTTATATATAAATACAATCTTTTTCTTCAACATTGTTACCAGTCCTTAACGGTTGCCTTTGTCGTATTAGGCTTAACAACACCATGAGCGACCACGGGAGCCTCTCTATGCATTTTGTGTGCAAAAGTATGAAAAATTATTCATTTCAACCTCGCGCAATGAACAAAATTTAACTAAAAGCACTTTTTTTTGCTAAAATAGAACAAAGTCTTATACTTTTTTCGTACCTTTGCACGCTGTACGAATAAACTCGGACTAATAACACATATAAATAATCGCTCTCATTCAAATTATGGGATTACTACAAGAAAGATTTAAGGAGTACAGGGAACCCCAGAAATATATGGAACTGGGTATATACCCTTACTTTAGAGAAATCGACAGTCACCAGGACACTGAGGTGATAATGGATGGGCAGAAAGTCCTAATGTTTGGCTCAAATTCCTACATGGGACTGACCTATGACAAGCGAATTGTTGACGCAGCAGTTGCTGCTGTAAAGAAATATGGTACTGGTTGTGCAGGTTCCCGTTTCCTTAATGGTACACTCGACCTCCACATACAGCTTGAACACGAACTTGCTGAATTCGTTGGCAAGGACGAGGCGCTCGTTTATTCTACTGGCTTTACAGTAAATTCAGGTGTTGTTTCACAACTCACAGGTCGCAACGACTATATTCTCGGTGACGACCGCGACCACGCTTCCATCGTTGACGGACGCCGTCTGTCAATCTCTACTTTCTACCATTACAAGCACAACGATATGCAGGATTTGGAACACCTTCTCCAGAAGTGTAATCCAGATTCCCTCAAACTGATTGTCACAGATGGACTCTTCTCAATGGAAGGTGACCTTGCCAAGTTGCCTGAAATAGTAGAATTGAAGAAGAAGTACAATGCAAGCATCATGGTCGATGAAGCTCATGGTCTTGGTGTGTTTGGACGCAACGGTCGTGGTACTTGTGACCATTTCGGCGTGACTGACGATGTTGACCTCATCATGGGTACATTCTCAAAGTCGCTTGCTTCAATCGGCGGATTCATTGCTGCCGACAGCGACACCATCAACTATCTGCGTCACACCAGCCGCACTTACATCTTCTCAGCCAGCAACACTCCTGCTGCAACCGCAGCTGCAATGGAGGCACTTCACATCCTCAAAACTGAGCCTGAGCGCATTGAAGGCTTGTGGAAGATTACCAATTATGCACTTAGCCAGTTTAAGCAGGCTGGATTTGAAATCGGAGAGACCGAGAGCCCGATCATTCCTCTCTATGTTCGCGATGCTATTAAGACATTCGAAGTGACAAAGAAGGCATTCGAGAAGGGCATCTTCATCAACCCTGTCATTCCACCAGCATGTGCACCACAGGACACACTCGTCCGTGTTGCTCTCATGGCAACCCATACAAAGGAACAGGTTGACCGCTGTGTAAGTGCTCTTGTTGACACATTCAAGGAACTTGGTATTCCTCTTGCAAACTGATTGTAAAGTAGCAAACAAATTCATTAACCTATAAAGGATGGTTTGGTAGCTCAGCTGGATAGAGCAACAGCCTTCTAAGCTGTGGGTCCTGGGTTCGAATCCCAGCCAAATCACACGAGTGGGCGTGTCAAATGTAACTGACACGCCCACTTTATATTATGGCATCGCTGCTTTGTCTCCCCA
>JAGHSZ010000019.1 GCA_018065565.1 Candidatus Colivivens caballi | reverse complement strand
TGACTCTGAATTCTCTAAGTGTGCAAGCCTGACCTCGCTAGAAATCCCGAATTCCGTAACGAGCATTGGTGACGATGCTTTCTGGGAGTGTTCAAGCCTGACCTCGATAGAAATTCCGAATTCTGTAACGAGCATTGGTGACTATGCTTTCGAAGAATGTTCAAACTTGACCTCGATAGAAATCCCGAATTCCGTAACGAGCATTGGGAGAAGGGCTTTTTGTAATTGTTCAAGCCTGACCTCGATAGAAATCCCGAATTCCGTAACGAGCATTGATGACTATGCTTTCGAAGAATGTTCAAGTTTAACCTCAGTAGAAATCCCTAATTCCGTAACAAGCATTGGGTGTGGGGCCTTCGAAGGTTGTTCAAATCTGACTTCTATAATTATTTCAAATTCAGTGACTGATATTTTTAAATATACATTTGGAAATTGTTATAGTCTGGCATCAATAACAATTCCAAATTCTGTAACCGATATTGTAACGACTGCTTTTGACGGTTGCTGGAATTTAGATGAAGTATGCATAAACATTTTTGATTGTGAAGCTGATAATAAAATATATGATTATTTTAAGAATATAGTGTCTAATATAAAATATCTTTTCAATGGTACAGTTGTTGAAGACTTTAAAATACCTAGTGGGGTTGTTTCTTTAGGTAAAAAGTTATTGTATGGATGCAAAACCCTGTCATCTATCACCATCCCAAATTCTGTTACGAACATTGGTGAATCGACATTCTCTGGTTGTCCTAACTTTGATAAGTTGTATGTAGAGTGGCAACGACCAATTACGATAGCAGATAACATATTTGAAAAAGGTACAAAAGGATACATCTTGACCACTCTTTATGTTCCTACGGGACGGACAAAAATATATGAACTGTCAGATGTCTGGTGTGACTTTTACGAGATTAAAGAATATGAAGTATCCACGCCTTCAGAGAAATTCGATGTAGATGGTGACGGTTCAGTCAATGTGACAGACATCTCTTCAATTGCAAACTTCATCTTGAATGGAGGAGAATAACCACATAAGCCAACATCCCTGAAAGACTCAAAGCGTGCTTGTCAGTCCAAGAACCATCCAAGGTACAACTTTACACAGAGACGGGATTATCATTTCTGATGTGTGGTTATTAATCCCGTCCACAGAGAATGCCTACGGCATTAATGAGTTATACAGAGCCATGCGGACGGTGGCAGCACTCCGTGGCCTCTCCATGTGCCAAAGGCACACTCTGTGAGAAGGTTTGTGAAAAAATATATTAAACTTTCTCTGTGTTGAAAACAAAGTCTGCTGATGTTATAACGCCAATGACCGATTGGGAATAATAGCACATCACCCACCTTTGGAATGATTCTGGAGGTGGGTGATGATTTTTATATTGCACTTGTGACCTTTCTCAACCATTGCTGATGTTCTGCATCGAGATGCGGTGCAAGTGTGTCATAGACTCGTTGCTGATAGTCGTTGAACCACTTGATTTCGTCACGGTCGAGCATTTCAGTGATAATTGGTGAAGTGAACACAGGTACGAGGGTGAGAGGTTCGAAACGATAGTATGGTCCGAAGGTACGGCCTTGCTGGTCTTCGACCACAAGCATCGTGTTTTCATGGCGGACACCGTGGCTGCCTTCAATATATATGCCTGGTTCGTCGGTTATGGTCATGCCAGGCAGGAGCAATTGCGGCATATAGTTCATGCGGAACTGATGAGGACCTTCGTGTACACAGAGGAAACTGCCTACTCCGTGGCCAGTGCCGTGCAGATAGTTGGTGCCGCTTTCCCACATCGGAGCACGCGCCAGCACATCGAGTTGACTGCCATAGGTGCCATGAGGGAAATGTACACGGGCAAGGTCAATCCAGCCTTTAAGCACGAGTGTGTAGTCGGTGCGCATTTCGTCGGTAAGCGGACCAAGCGGAATGGTACGCGTGACATCGGTTGTGCCATCGACATATTGCCCACCACTGTCGCAGAGCAGAAGTCCTTCGGCATGGACAGGTATGTCGGACTCGTCAGTCGGTTCGTAGTGAATGTCGGCACCGTGTGCTCCGTAACCCATGATTGTGGCAAAACTCTCGCCCATGAACAGAGGTTGTTCGCTGCGCAACTGATGTAGTTTTCGACTCAGACTCATCTCGGTCTGTCCACCCGATTCAACAGCAGGAAGCAGCCATTTCAGCCATTTCACCATAGCAATGCCGTCGCGTAGCATTGCAGAACGATAACCAGCGATTTCAACGGAAGTTTTCATTATCTTCATGCCAGCCACCGGACAAGTGACAAGCAGCGGCTGACTGATGCGTGAAGCACAGGCATAGTTGGTCTTGGCGGATTCGGCAATGATGGGCGAGTGGTGTTGTGCGAGGTCGGTCGCCACATCGGCATAGTCTTTCACACTGACACCTTCGCCTTTGAGATATTCGCAGACTTCATCCGTGAGTTTATCCTTATTTATATATAGTATGGCATCAGTGCGGGTGATGAGCAGATAACTCACAAATACTGGATTGTACTCCACATCGCTGCCACGCAGATTGAGTGTCCATGCAATGTCGTCGAGTGTCGAAACAAACACATCAGCCTCGACTCCGTTGACAACTGCCGACTGGCGAATGGCAGCAATCTTGTCGTGTGCCGACATGCCGGTGTATCTGATGTCCTGAACAAACACAGGTGTGAGAGGCAACTGTGGGCGGTCGGTCCATATCTCGTCGAACGGTGCAAAGTCGGTCAGCAGGCTAAGTCCGACTGCATCGAAGCCTTTTTTCAGCTCTTCCACTTCACTGAATGAACTGGTCCATCCGTCGATTGCCACCACCGAGTGCTCGGGCAGCACAGCGGTCAGCCATTCAGTGATGGACGGTGTGCCCTGTATTTTCTCTTTCATCAACTGAAATTCAGTACCTCTGAACACTTGTTCGGCACAGAGAAAATAGCGTGAGTCGGTCCAGAGTGCCGCCTTGTCGGTGGTGATGACAGCCGTACCAGCCGAACCTCCGAATCCAGAAATCCATGCACGACACTGCCAGTGGTCAGGCACATATTCACCTAAATGTGGGTCAGTACTTGGCACGATGAATGCCTGTATCTTGTTTTTTGCCATGAGTTGGCGCAGTAAAGTCAATTTGTCAGTCATACGGATTGTTGATTAATTACTTGCAAAGTTATGAAATAATTCATAATTCATAATCCGTAATTCAATATAATTTTGTACTTTTGCACCGAAATGTGGCAATAGCACCTTTAATTAAAGGTAAAAAGCAGAAAAGGCAGTTGAAATGAGAGATAAACTCTTAATGACTATTTGCCACAAGAATCATGAGCAATGCAGTCAATTGTTTAATCATTTATAAATAAACAGAATTATGGCTTTTTTAACAGACGAAAAACTTGTTATCGTTGGTGCCGGTGGTATGATCGGTTCTAACATGGTTCAGTCAGCTCTTATGATGAACCTCACATCAAACATTTGTCTTTATGATGTATTCCCACCAGAGATCGGTCCACTCGGCGTTGCCGAAGAAATGCGCCAGTCAGGTTTCGTTGATGCTAACATCACAGCAACTGCTGACCCTGCAGTAGCATTCAAGGATGCAAAGTATATCATCTCTTCAGGTGGTGCTCCTCGTAAGGAAGGCATGACTCGTGAAGACCTTCTCGCTGGCAACTGCAAGATTGCTGAAGGACTTGGCAAGGACATTCAGAAGTACTGCCCAGATGTAAAGCATGTAGTCATCATCTTCAACCCTGCTGACCTCACAGGTCTTGTTACTCTCCTTTACTCAGGTTTGAAACCAGGTCAGGTAACAACTCTCGCAGCACTCGACTCAAGCCGTTTGCAGAGTGCATTGGCAAAGAAGTTCAATGTAATGCAGAACAAGGTCACTGGTGCTCACACATTCGGTGGTCACGGTGAACAGATGGCAGTGTTTGGTAGCGCTGTAAAGATTGACGGCAAGCCATTGAACGACCTCATCGGTACTGCTGAATTCCCAGAAGAAGAATGGGAACAGATGAAGAAGGATGTCATCCAGGGCGGTTCAGCTATCATCAAGCTCCGCGGTCGCTCTTCATTCCAGAGCCCTGCTCTCATGTCAGTTAAGATGATTGCAGCAGTGATGGGTGGCGAACCATTCGAATATCCTGCTGGTACTTATGTTAAGACTGACAAGTACGACCACATCATGATGGCAATGGACACAACCCTCGACAAGAACGGTTGCTCATTCAAGGTTCCTCAGGGTACTGCCGAAGAAGTTGCTAAGCTCGATGCTTCTTACGAACACCTCTGCAAGATGCGCGACGAACTCGTTACTCTCAACATCGTTCCTGAAATCAGCAAGTGGAGCGAAATCAACCCTAACCTCTAATTCATAGCGTTAACTAAATAGTCACACGCAAAATCACTATTCCCCTTCTCATAACTTGTGCATAACAGGCACAGACTGAGAAGGGGAAATTTTAAACATACACACACATTTTGGCACTCTTTATTCTCCAATTCATATTAGGACTTTGCGGCATTGTCTATGGAGCCGACAAACTCACTGATGGTGCATCAGCAGTTGCACGCCGGTTCAATGTATCGACACTCATCATCGGTCTTACCATTGTGGCATTTGGTACATCCATGCCTGAATTTGTGGTAAGCACCTTCTCTGCCATAAAAGGGAATAACGAGATAGCCATCGGCAATGTCATTGGCAGCAACCTGTTCAATGTCCTTGCCATCGTAGGACTTATTGCCGTGATTTCACCGCTCTACTGTGAGCGCCAGGTGTTCCGTCGCGACATACCAGTTAACATTGCAGTCAGCCTGCTTCTGCTTGCCTTTGTCTTCTTTTTCGATGACGGCAATATGATCATCAACCGCTGGGAAGGCATACTGCTGCTTGTGGCCTTTGCCATTTATCTGGCCATCACTATTTCTACTGCCATCAGTCAGAGCCGCAGTTATTCACAGCCGAATGTGGGAAATGAAGCCGTTGCAGCCGACAGCAAAACTGTCGATGAAATCGCGCCATCTGCTGCGAAATCAACGAAATCTGTGAAGTCTGCGGATTCATCGGAAAAAACGGATTCATCGGAAAAATCGCCAATGCAGATGTGGAAGGCCATTCTGCTCATCATCATTGGTCTGGCACTGCTCATCGTTGGTGGTGACCAACTTGTCGATGGCGCATCGGGCATTGCCCAGCAGATGGGTGTCAGCCAGTCGGTCATTGCACTCACCATCGTTGCCATTGGCACCTCCTTGCCTGAACTTGCCACAAGTGTGGTGGCAGCGCATAAGGGCGACAACGACATGGCAATTGGCAATGTTGTAGGCAGCAACATCTTCAACATCCTGTTCATTCTCGGGGCTTCTGCCACTATCGCTCCAATGAACACAGGCAACATCAAAACCATTGATTTCATCGCATTTTTTGCCTCTGCTTTCATTCTGTGGCTCTCGTGTGCCAACAGCCGTCGCCTTCGTGTCAACCGATTTGAAGGTGCATTCATGCTGCTGTGCATCATCACCTACTATGTCTATGTTGTGATGCAAGCATAGGCTTGTGCCTTAAAACTCGCGTAACTAATCCCCTAAATCACTAATAATTCTTGCATTGGGTGGTGTCAGTCATTTTTTTTTCGTATCTTTGCAGCGTAAACCAACATATACACACCAAAATAGCAAGATGAAACTGAAAATTGCAGTTCTGGCCGGTGATGGTATCGGACCAGAGATTATGGAACAAGGCGTTAATGTGATGAACGCAGTATGCGAAAAGTTCGGTCACGAAGTTAGTTACAAGGAAGCACTCTGTGGGGCACATGCCATCGATGAGGTGGGTGATCCATTCCCAGAAGAGACTTTCCAGACTTGTATGGAGGCTGATGCAGTGCTCTTCGCAAGTGTAGGCGACCCTAAGTTCGACAACAATCCAAATGCCAAGGTGCGCCCTGAACAGGGACTTTTAGCAATGCGCAAGAAACTGGGTCTCTTTGCCAACATTCGTCCTGTCACTACATTCGACTGCCTCGTTCACAAGTCACCACTCAAAGATGAACTTGTACGCGGAGCAGACTTCATCTGCATCCGTGAACTCACAGGTGGCATGTACTTCGGCGAAAAGAAGGAAGGCACTGATGTGGCTTACGATACAAACTACTACACACGCAAGGAGGTGGAGCGCATCCTCCATGTGGCATATCAGTATGCAAAGCAGCGCCGCAACCATGTGACTGTTGTTGACAAGGCAAATGTGCTGGCATCAAGCCGTCTGTGGCGTGCTGTGGCACAGGAGGTTGCACAGCAGTACCCAGAAGTCACCACCGACTACATGTATGTTGACAATGCTGCAATGCGAATGATACAGGAACCAAAGTTCTTTGATGTGATGGTCACTGAAAACACATTTGGCGACATCCTCACCGACGAGGGTTCTTGCATCACAGGTTCGATGGGTCTGCTGCCATCAGCAAGTACCGGCGAACACACTCCTGTGTTTGAACCAATTCATGGTTCATGGCCACAGGCAAAGGGCTTGAACATAGCCAATCCGCTGGCACAGATTCTGTCTGTGGCAATGCTGTTTGAATACTTCAATCTCAACGAGGAAGGTGCTCTCATCCGTCAGGCGGTCAATGCCAGCCTCGACCAGAATGTGCGCACACCTGAAATTCAGGTTGAGGGCGGTGCAAAGTATGGCACCCGTGAAGTCGGACAGTGGATTGTTGATTACATCAAAGGCAACTGAGCAAGTTGCGAATAATTCGTGCATTTCGTGCACAAGAAAATAGTAACTGTTTTCAACACAGAGAAGGTTTACGATTAGCTCAATCGGTTGTTATCAAACCTATTCACAGAGTGTGCCTTCGGCATATGGAGAGGGCACTGAGTGCGGGTGTCCGGATGGCTCTGTAGAACTCAGCAATGGCTTGGCATTCTCTGTGAACGGGATTAAACGAGCCTGGGAAAAAAATGATAATCCCGTTACTCTGTGTTAAATCGTACTGAATGTATAATTGCATGTTATAATCCACTTAATAGTGATACGCAAATTCAATATAAATTGGGACCATATTGGCGTGAATGCACAGATTTCTGCGTTCACGCCTGATGGTGCCGATTCATTGCAAGGTGTCCAGGAAATGCATGTCATGCTGCATGTCGCCCCCAATGGGGAGATGTTTGTTCAGCAGTACGACCGCATTTGCCAGGCACAGCAACTTCTGATGCAGCATCCCGACTTCACTGGTGCTGTCATAATAGCGAAACGCTATTTTCTCTCTGACTCCACCAATCAGCAGCCGCTGATGGAGGAGACCGACGGCTGTGCCGTGTCGTGCATTCAGCAACCACCGCTCGACGGCAGCAAGGTGGCACTATGGATGTACATCACTCGCACACCTGCATCGCATCCCGAATCACCTTATTCACACATCTGGACAATGGGCATGACCGACTCGTGTGGCGACAGTGCACAACAGACCACTTCGCTGCTCACACACTACTCCGACATGCTCCGTTCTGCCGGCGCAACTCTCGCCGACAACTGCATACGCACATGGTTCTTTGTCCGTGATGTCGATACACAGTACAGCGGAATGGTCCGTGCGCGCCGTGAATTCTTTGCTGAGCAGGGACTCACACAGGACACTCACTACATCTCATCGACAGGCATCGGTGGCAATCCTGCCGACACACATTCGCTGGTGCAGTTTGATGCCCTTGCCATCACAGGTCTGCAACCATCTCAGCAGCGTTATCTCTATGCCCGCACACACCTCAATTCCACCTACGAATATGGCGTGACATTCGAGCGTGGCACACTGGTCGAATATGGCGACCGCGGACACATCTTCATCTCGGGCACTGCCTCCATCGACAATCAGGGTAAAGTGCTTCACACGGGCGACATCGTCAGTCAGACTCACCGCATGTGGGAGAATGTCCAGACACTGCTCCGCGAGGGTGGAATGGATTTCAGCAATGTCGTGCAACTCATTGTCTATCTGCGCGACACTGCCGACTACGACACAGTGCGCCGCATGTTTGACGAGCAGTTCCCCGACACACCAACGGTCATCACCCTTGCTCCTGTATGCCGTCCTACATGGCTGATCGAGATGGAGTGTATGGCAATTGACGGCCGTCACACCAGTTTCCCTGTCCTCTGATATGAAATTCAGTGTCGGGCAATCGGGAAACACCCTGCGCAACATCACACTTTCGACTGTTGCCCTGATTATCGCAGCCATTGCCACAGCCACTCTGGTTGAGGCAACAACCGACAGCGACACTGCACGCACATACATCTACCATGCTCCATGGTTCTACCTTCTTTGGGGCATTATTGCCGTCATCGGCATACATCAAGTGATAAAAGCAAAGATGTGGAACAGGTCTTGGTTATTCCTGCTCCACATCTCTTTTGTTTTCATTCTTGTCGGTGCTTTCATCACTTCGCTCACATCCACTACATCCACACTGCATCTGCGGCAGGGAGTTCCCACCACCGACCTTCCTTTTGCACTGCGTCTCGACTCGTTCATTGTCGATTACTATCCCGACCACACATCGCCCTACGACTATCGGTCGATGTGTAGCCTCTATGACGGTGACACCACGGCACACAAGGTCGTCATTTCAATGAACCATCCACTTGACTACCGTGGCTATCGGTTCTTTCAGTCGGACTACGACCCCGATTCTTTCGGCACTATCCTCACACTCAGTCACGACCCCGTTGGCACACCTGTCACCTATGCAGGCTATGTCCTGCTGGCAGTTGGTGCCATCGGCTGCATTGTCACAGGCATCCGCCGCCGTCGTTTCCGGGTGCTGTTTGTGTGCAGTCTGCTGCTTCTGCTCGTGGTTTCGTGGCTTCGCTGGCGTTTTGCCTACTTGATGCCGGTCACACAGCCAGTGCTGCGCTCACCGTTCCTCTGGATTCATGTGGGCATCATCACCGTGGCATACTTGCTTTACCTCATAGCCGCCATCCGTCCGCGTCACGCCCTGCTTCACACCGCCACACTGTTGCTCACCCTCGGCATATTTCTTGGTGCCGTGTGGGCAAGTCTGTCGTGGGGAACCTATTGGAACTGGGACCCAAAGGAGTCGTGGGCACTCATCACCATGCTGGTCTATTCGCTGCCGCTCCATCGCCGCCTTGTGCCGTTTCTTCAATCACAGCGAGCCTATAACCTGTATGTCCGCCTTGCTCTTGTCACCATTCTCATGACTTTCTTCGGTGTCACTTATTTACTTGGTGGACTGCACAGTTATGTGTAGGTCATCCGGGCATTCCTACAATCAGACCCTCCCCATCCCTCCCTTTCAGGGCGGGGGTGAATAGATGGGATTATTGGTTCACGCAGATAACGCCGATTTTACGGAGTGAATGGACTTCTTTTGTTCTGCGCATTCTGCGTGAAATTAAACCCAAATCGTTCATTAGCGTTATGATGATAACAGACTTAGTTTTTGAACAGATGTATTGCCGATTTTGAGGGCGCAATGGGGTTCCATTGTAACCGAGAAGCGACATTACA
>JAGHSZ010000103.1 GCA_018065565.1 Candidatus Colivivens caballi | reverse complement strand
TTGTTCTGCGCGTTCTGCGTGAGATAAAAAGAAATACCCTCTTACATTCTCGTTGTGAGAGTGCAAGAGGGTATGTGTGTAGGACGAGTGTATGTCGTCACGGGGTGTTACTTTGTCAGTTGCTTGAATGCTGCAAAGATGGCGTCGGCAGTCTGCTGCATTTCTTCAGCAGGGAAGGATTTCTTTTCTGCTGAGAAGCGCATGTCTTGTTTGCCTCGTATCGTCTGGATGCGAGACTCTATCGCCTCAATTGGTTGAGTGCAGGATGGTATGTTCTTTATCTTGTCTGTCATCTGATGTCAATGTTCAGTTGTCGGAATGATGCCAGAATTTTCTATCTCCAACGCGCCTTTGTCTGATGCGTTGAGGGGAGAGATGACTGATGTGCCTATGCGGCTTTCGATATTCTTGCGAGCATCACCAGCTACAGAGCCTCCTTCTTTGGCTATCTGAACGCTTTGGCCGAAAGTGTCGGGCTTGCGCGACTTGGAGATGGCGGTTGTCGTTACCTCGGCAAGCATATTTAGGACGAGCTCGAGGTTTGTCATATTATCTCGAAGGTTCTGCTTTTTCAAGCCTTTCAGTTCCTTGTACTCGCAAACTGACTTTCCACTCCAAGCTTTTGTCATCTCATTGGTGAGAATGGCGTAGTCCTTCTCTTCCTCGATGCCGCGAGCTTTCCATTCATCGGTCAGTTCCTTGCGCATCTCTATGGCCTGCAAGCGTTGGTTAATCCAGCCTTCGGTGTAACCTTTAGCTCGGTAATAGTCGGCACCACGCAGTATGGCCTTCTCCGGGTCAGCAATCTCGTCAAGGCGTTCCGCTGCCACCTGAGCCATCCACATCTTGAAGGGTTCAGCCTTAGGTGAAGGGATGGACTGAATGAGGCGGAAGACACCCTCCATCTTGGCACAATTCACTCGCTGCTTTCCTCCGGCAGTTGGGACAGAAAGGGGGGTGACAATTTGTCCCCACCCTTTGGCAAGTTCAGGATCACGCTTTTTCAGTTTCTTGGTGTAGTCGGTAGGGTTGGTACTTTCGGTCAACACCTCAACCACATCCACCACTGCAAAGTACCACTCCTCGGTTTCATCATCCCAAACGGAGCGGACTTTCTTGTCCTCGAATATTTTTATGTCACTTTTTTTAGTCATTCTTATTTATGGCTATTCTCAATCCTTGTATGGTTGTTCTCTGTCATCATCTTGCCGCTTGGGCTTGATGGGGAAAACCATTTTGTCTTCGCTATTCTCGGAAGTCAAGAGAAAAGTTTGTTTATCTTTGTCACATTGCTCGTTAATGTTTTTCTATAGGATATTCGTAATTGTCTCACTTGAACATGCCTCTAAAGAGGCAATGATAGGTTACAAAGTTATGGAAAAATTCGTAAAAAATGAAAAATAATGGATTAATTATGCATGAATCAAGCATTATGCACGGATTTTGTCATGTAGAGATGGCAAAACACTGTTCATGTTTGTACACTCCTTTTGTTCTGCGTGAGATAAAAAAGACACTCGGACCTTCTCCCATCCTCTTCCTTTCAGGACGAGGAGCAGTTACCTGCCAATCCTACATCCAACATCATTCAACCCCCGCCCTGAAAGGGAGGGATGGGGAGGGTCTGATTCCTTTCAGGACGAGGAGCAGTTACCTGTCAATCCTACATCCAGCATCATTCAACCCCCGCCCTGAAAGGGAGGGATGGGGAGGGTCCGTTCATGTTTCCTCTCACGAGCGCTCATGTTTTCCTTCACGAGCGCTCATGAATTAAAAAAGGTGTACACCATTTTGAATTTTGGTGTACACCTTCCTGTCGTTTGGTGTACACCTTTTTCCGGTAAGGTGTACACCTTTTTCAATTATCCTCCGCTCGTGAGGCAATTTATGTGCGCTCGTGAGGCAATTTATGTGCGGTCGTGAAGCAATCCATCTGCTTCGCTCCTTATTTTCCCACCGTCACATTCGTCTTGCCAGTGACATCGGCAGCATTACCGCCACCATAGATGTTGCCAGAGATGTTGACGCCTAATACAGGGGCATTAGTTGTTTCATCGGCACGCAAAACAGTGGTTTTTGTGCCAATATTCACATATGTGTCACCCACAACCTTGGCAGCGTTGCCACCACCATAGACATCGCCGATAGTTCCCAGTTTATTATTCCAGCGGTTGGTCACAGAAGCCGAGTGCGTACCGTTTATCAGGTCGAAATACACATGCGGGTCTCCGTACATAATGGCAGTAGCAACATATAGTTCTTTACAAAAATGTTGGGATTGAGCCCCGCTGTTGCATATTTTACTTGCATATCACCTTTGTCGGAACATAAGATAATTCCGATAGGAGGATTGTCATCAGTTTGCATTATCTCGTATCTGTAATAGTTTAGATACATATTCATTTGTGAGGCATATTCATGCTTGAATTTATCGATTTTTAAATCTATGAGCACATGGCATTTTAGAATGCGATGATAGAACACCAGATCCACCTTGAAATAGTCGTCATCAATAAGGATTCGTTTTTGCCGTGCTTCGAAGCAGAACCCGCGACCGAGTTCAATCAAAAAAGTTTCCATATTATCAAGAATGGCAGACTCCAAGTCTGTTTCGGTAATAGAGGCACTCGTTGGTAGCCCAAGGAATTCCAAAGCAACGGGATCTTCTATTATGTCTGTCGGCATTATTGATTCCGCATGATGATTAACCAAAGTAGATAGATTGGCTTTGTCGGATGAAAATCCGCTACGCTCATAATAGAGTGAATTAATTTGCCGTTCAAGTTCGCGGTCTGTCCAACAACCAGCTATTGCCTCGACTTCATAAAATGCCCGTTTCATAGGGTCTTCGATTTTTGAGAGCCGTTTCATGTGAGAGTACGGCAGACGGTTGAAGAGCTTTAATGGTTCCAGAGGAGATAGAACTCCTCCATTTCCAATGGTTTGTAATTCGGCACACGCTGTGTGGCGAATTTGAATTTCAGCGGCATCAATGAGATTTGCAGACTCAACTGCGGCTATGGACAAATTATCTATTCCTAATTCGGCGGACATTGTCTGCCGAATTGTGGCAGCATGGACATTGAGATATTCCATTATTGGTTGTGCCAATTGAGGATAAACCTGATAGATGCGACGGAATTCACGGAATCGGCGTTCTGTAAGTCCTTTGCGGTTGAGTCGTTCTTCGAGGTGTTTCAAGAGTTTTTCACCATAGGCAGCACGGTCCTCGCCATTTTGCTCGAACTCCACAATGTAGCACCCAATCAACCAGTTCCTGACTGTCAAACTTTGGTTGACAGCATGAGCCGCTTGTCGTTGCAGTGTGTCGTCTATAACGAATATATGTTTTGCCAAATAGTCGAAGTCCATTGTTGTAACTTTTTATGTTTTTATTTGGAAGTTCCCAAACAAAGTACTACCTTGCCACTGTTCATTCCCGGTAGTCCCTGAGTTCACTCAAACTATCGGGTTTAGTTTTTGTATCCCCATTCATTTATTGATTTGCCACTATGCGCTGCATCAGATTCTGCATCGTGAGGAAACGGGATTTTCGTCCCGATGACTTACCGTTATTTACAATTCCATTCTGTTTCATATTCGTTATTATTGCCGGTATATTGTGAGTTATAATTGCGCTGTTATTATTGACTTGTCTATTTCCATTCTGGTAAAAGCGAACAGTCGCTTTCCTAAGTCCTTAAGGCTTGCTCCTACATGATAGACCGTATCGTCTATGAT
>JAGHSZ010000113.1 GCA_018065565.1 Candidatus Colivivens caballi | reverse complement strand
GTTCTTTACTGCTGATTTGCAAATTCTGCCACATCAATCCTACTTAACTACTGTCTACTGACTACTTTTCTACTTAAAGTTGAGCATGCGAAACTTGAATTGTATAATCATTTAACCATTGACGGTTTATATCATCTTTTTCAAGAAGAACCTATTTCATTTTTGCAATAAATCCATCATTACACAAAAAAAAATTACATTATATGACTATTATATCACAAATTATCATTACCTTTGCAGCGTCCAACACTGCTCACTACGGGTAGTCGTAGGACATCTTATCAATAATAAAGGACGTTACAGACGTTATTCTTCTACTGTTGAATCTGGAAAATTTAACTAATGTATAAGAAGATAGCGCGACTGCGACGTCCACGTTAGGTGTATTGTATTCTTACAATATGTCCCTGGCGTGGGCTGAATAGTTGCTTATTCTTATACAAGGTATTTCCAGAACCTAACAGTGGGATAAGCGGAACAAGCACCCACGTCTTTTTCATTCATAAACTTTAATTGCCGAATCGGGGATGCTATAGGCACTAAAATGCTTATGGAACACATCAAACGAATTTTGACAGGCATGTTGCTGTTGTCTTTTGTACTATGCACTTATGCCAGTAGTGAATTGGTAATCGGAGAAGGCGTTACCGAATCTCGAGCACCTATCAACTACTATTATCTCAACACCTATCAAGGATGTCAGATGATTTTCACTGCCGACGAATTAGCAGAAATGGGAGATGAAGCCATTATCAATGGTTTTTATGTAAACTACGAGAACACTTCTTCCTCTGCTGCACCGACGGCAACATTTGAAGTCAGAATAGGTACAACTACATCCTCATATTTCGGCTCAGGTAGTTCTAATTTGATAAATAAAAGCTCAATGACATTAGTGTATTCAACGACCATTGGTGGATGGAAATCATATAGCAATGACTGGGAATATATCAGTTTGGGTAACTTTCACTATAAGAAAGGGAGCAACATAGTTATCGATATACGAAATACAGACAAGAGTACTAAAACAAACAGTTCTGTATATTTCACAGCAACAACGGCTCCTGACTATAGAACTGCATCATGGACTGGGCAAAGCGGGTATGCCTATGTCGATACAGGAACAAGGGCAAAACTGCGCCCAAATGTAAGATTCTCATACCAAACCTACTCCAGCCTGACTGGAGAGTCAGATTTTCTCATTATTAATTGTCCCCAAGCTGGTTCTCTATCAAATGTAATTCCAGATCAATATTTTAAAAAACTCAAGATAACAGGTGAAATTAACAATCAAGACATTGATAAATTACTTGAAGAAGGAACATACCTAGATTATTTAGATTTGTCTGATGCCTCAATTGTTGAATCCAATGGTTTCCGTGGGACTTCAGCCAACGAGATATACCTTACATATGCAGGAAGCAGAGATAATTCAATGTATATTAGGACAATTGTTCTTCCGGATAATTGTCAATCTTTCCATGGCAGTTGTTGCTTTGTATATACAAGAAGTAGCACACCGTGCAATGTCGAGGTCAAAGTAGATGACGAGCAGCTTACTGAATTATATACACCGTCTGGCAGCAAGTCAGCATGGCGCAATAAAGTTGCAAATGATATTATAGTAATCGACACCCCTGTACGAACGATTTCTAATGCTGAAGATATTAAGAGATTAACACAACAAGAAATCAATAGTATTGACAAATTGATTATCACTTGCCCTATTAATGCTTCCGATTTCAGAATAATAAGTCAAATGAAAGAACTGGAATGTTTGACAATGCAAGATCCGCATTCTACTAGTAACGGTTATATAGTATCATATTCTGGAACAGAAGGAACAAATTATGGTATTGTTGATTTTTATGATGAAGAAACCATTCCTAAAAACACATTTAAAGGTAATACCAGTTTAAGGTATGTTTGCCTTGCTTGCAATAAAATCGGCGAATCATGTTTTCAAAATGCGTCCAATCTTCATATCTTCAAATCCTGCCTTCCTGGACATAGCAACTGGAAATATCGCATGGAGGTAGAAAACTATGCATTTGATGGTTGCAGCAATCTAAAGACAATAAATATAAGTCTGTTAATTGGAGTCGGTGACTTCGCATTTAGAAACACCTTAATAAATTCCATTACATTAATGCATTGTACAGATGAAGATGGAGGCGATAGTGAATATCAATATGCCCCAATTAGTTATTTCGGCAAATGCCCGTTGTTTGGTTGTCCACGCAATGGCGATTCAAGGTATCAGCCAACGGATTTATATTTGCGAGAAGGTAGTTTTGTACATAGCCATATCATTGAAATCAACGGAAGTGGTTATGATACAGATAAATGGCTTACCTTAGGTAACACTTTGTTGGGATATTCCGATGCAAACGGTTGGTCAAAAGTCTTAGACTTTGAGACAATAGCTGATTGGTCATTTTGCGACCTAGCATATACAAAGAGCATCCAACTCGGCAATAGTGTTTCATCAATTGGCGAAGCATTCCTCTATCGCTGTCCCGAATTATCCGAAATTACATCGTCAAGCACATCATATACTGCGATTGACAATGTACTTTTCAATTCAGATTGCACAACATTGCTTAAATACCCAAGTGCAAGAGATGGCAAATCATACAAAATTCCGGCAACAGTAACCCTGCTCACCAAATGGTCATTTGAATCAATGAAGAACCTGACAGACTTGTATGTTTGCAGTTCAACGCCTATTGAATTGGAAGACGGTGTGTTTGAAGACACCGACTTGTCAAAAATGACACTACATGTTCCGTTTGGGACACGCGATGCATACGCTGCTGCTGACGGATGGAATGAATTCGGAACAATCGTTGAAGGAGACTCATTTACTCATGTTGAAATGACTGACAAGTCAGATGTTCACGACTCGTTTGACATATCTAAGAACGAGGAATTGACAATAATGGATGAATGGAAACAAGTGACTATATCAGATGACATCGACAACATTACTGTCAATTATTCACGCACCTACAAGAATACAAACTGGCAGGCATGGTATGTTCCATTTGAACTTGAGCTGACAAACGACTTGATGGACAGATTCTCATTTGCCAAGTTTGCCGGAACATATACCGACGGTGGTGTTTTTTACATTACTGTTATAGCAATGGATGCAGGTGAAAAACTGAAAGCCAACACTCCATATTTCATCAAAGCCAAGACACCAAGCACCACAATTCCTCAAGTCATCAGCATTGACAATGCCGTTATGCATAAAACTGAAGAAACTGGTTTCGCTATGTATTCAGCAGAAAAGAAAATAGACATACGCGGAATCTATTCAATAAAAGAGGCAACCGAAAATGACAAGGACTGGTATGCATACTCTGCCGGCAAATATTCACCTCCAGTTGTTGGAACGAAGTTGAATCCGTTCCGTTTCTATCTGACAATCACTGACCGTGAAGACAACCCTTATGCTATGCCTACTTCTAAACCAACAGAAGTAAGATTGATGATTATTGGTGATGGAGAGGCAGATGACATAAAGGACATCGAATCTATCTCAAATGATGAATTCTATAATCTGAATGGTCAGAAAATATCTGTTCCATCTCATGGAATATATCTTAAGAATGGAAAGAAAGTGTTTATTAAATAATTAACCAACTAAATTCAAACAAAATGGGAAAAAACTATCAAAAGCCAAAGACTGTGACTTGCTCACTGATGATGAATTCAAATTTACTCGGTGCCTCTCAAACACCTCCAGGTGAGCCAACAGGTGAATATGATACAAAATCAAAAAATGATTGGGTTGTCTTGAATGGAGACGAGGAATGGTAAGCAGTCAACATCTTAAATTCTATTGACAATTAATAGAGTCCCAGAAGTATAATAACAACTTCTGAGACTCTTTTCGTTTTATCATCTCAAAAAACACTGCGTATAGTGCACAAAATATATGTGTTTAGGCGAAATTAAGGTCATAAGCTGAATGTTTGTGGCTTTCTGGTGCTGTTTTCTTGCTCACATTCATTTATTTTTCTTACCTTTGCAACATGAAAAAGAATTTATGACAACAAACCAAACAGACATGAAAAAATTATTATTGCTTACCGC
>JAGHSZ010000145.1 GCA_018065565.1 Candidatus Colivivens caballi | reverse complement strand
CTTTGGTGAGCAGATAATACTCTGTGTCGTCCTTGCCCAACTGGAACATAGGAGCATACTTAAATTCTGGAGCTTGTGCCATAATATATGTTTTTTAGTTTCTAATTGTCTAATTGCTTGACGATGTCGTTTAGGAAGTCATCAGATATGCTTGGCATATCACTTTTATCATATATATACAGAAATGATAGTTCTGTATCGCTGATTGCTACTCTGATAATTACGCGTCCTCCTCCACGCTTTCCTCTGTTTTTTGATGTTATCCCGATGCGTATTTTTCGCATGCCATCATGCATTTCATTACCTTGAATGGGGTCTTCTACTAATGAATTCATCAAGGTCTTGAAATCCTCGGGTAACGAACGATAGCGTTTTTTCAGTTGCTTAAATGCTTTTTGGAATTCATCAGAGAACTTTATGCTGGTAATCATAGGCTATCAATGAATGCTGTTGCCTGCTTTATGTCCATAGGTTCAGCGTTTACGCACTGATTTTTAGCCCTTATGATGGCTCTTGCCACTTGATATGCTTTCTCGAGTTGTTGCATACGCTCCCAACGCCCGATAGTCATACGCACGGTGACGCTTCTATTTGTTCGTTCCACGACAGTCATAGTTCTCGTTCTTGTTTCTAATTGACTAATTGCCGACCAAAACCTCCTCCGTTTACATAGAAAGGAAGGAGTACAGTTCGTTTCGTTTGCAAAGATAAGGAAAAATAACGAAAGGCAATGCTAAAATGCAAACTATTTAATAGTTTGTTGGGGGTAAGGACAAGAAAAGGGGGTTGAAGACCTAATGGACAATCATCTGCTACCCACGAAACTTTTCCATAGATGCTGATAATAAAAAACACCCGCATCTTCGATGACAACCGAACGATTAAAATCGACGGCAGTACTTGTTTTTGCAATGTTTTTCTTCGCCAACACAAAATATTTGCTTAACTTTGCCCACTGAAATAATACCGATTAAGTTCTAAATGATTCGAATCACAACATTCTTTGTATCTATATGGTTGATGTTCACAGCCGTTGCCAACGCGCAAAATGTCAACTATGCCGACAGCGTGAATGCCATCAACAAGGTACTTGGCAATGTGTCGCGGTTCAGTCTGTTGCGTCCTCAGGAGAAGGTGTATATGCATTTCGACAACACGGGTTATTTCAAGGGCGAAACCATCCGCTTCAAGGCTTATGTGAAGCGATGCGACACGGGGCGGCGCACCGACCTCAGCAGCATCCTCTATGTGGAACTTATCAACCCTTCGGGCGACATAGTCGAGAAACGCAAATTGAAGATAACCAACGGAGAAGCCAGTGGCGACATCACCGTTGACAGCATCATGGTCACAGGTTTCTATGAGATTCGTGCCTACACTCGCTATATGACCAACTGGGGCACCAGTGCCTGTTTCTCGCGTGTGTTCCCTATATTCAAGCAACCACGACAGGAAGGCGACTATTCGCGGATGGAAATCGACCAGTTTGCCTATCGTAAGCGTCTGCCAAACCAGCGTGTCGATGCCGACAGCGTGATTGTGCAGACATACACTCATGCCATGACAGTTAGGTTCTTCCCCGAGGGAGGCGACCTCGTCGAGGGCATGACCAGCCGTGTGGCATTCACCGTCAGCGATGAAGAGGGACGCCACATCCCGACCACAGGCTACCTGACTGACCCCTCCGGACGTCGCATCGCCACCGTCTCCACCGACGAGGAGGGCCGTGGTGTGTTCACCGTCCGTCCCGAAGGCAAACCACTGTATCTCATAGTCAACAACCAGAAGGACAAGGAAAAACGCTATGAACTGCCTGCACCGCGTCCACAGGGATGTGTGCTGCATCTCGACATGGAGCGCGATGATGTCATCGCAGCCGACATACATTCATCGGCAGCAATGCAGGGCCGTGTTGTGAGTTACATGCTCATCCACGACGGCAACATCATGGAGTGCGACACTATGGTGCTCCGCAGCGAGAACCACATCATGTTTCCTCGCCGCCGAATGCCCGAGGGTGTGAGCCAGCTCACCATCTTCGGCACCAACGGACAGATTCACGCCGAGCGCATGCTGTTCATTTGTCCTGCCATCACCACCGCCGACAGCATCAACATCACCTCCACCACCACACGCCTCACTCCTTGCTGCAAGGTGCAGTTCGACATACAGGCACAGCCGTCGGCATCCATCTCCTTCTCGGCAATGGATGCAGCTACCATGACCAACGGCAAGGTGGGCAACATGAAGACATGGATGCTCCTGTCGAGCGATGTGCGTGGCTACATCGACCATCCCGACTACTACTTCGAAGCCGACGACCGCGAACACCGCCAGGCTGCCGACTTGCTCATGATGATTCAGGGATGGCGCCGCTACGACTTCCGCATGATGACGGGCGAGACTCCGTTCGAGCATTTCCAGCCCATCGAGGACAAACTCTACATCTTCGGGCAGATCAAGTCGAAGCGCAAGAAATATACCCCCGACGATGTGCTGCTCAAAGCATATCTCTACAACCAGCAGGGACAAGTCATCGACGGACGGCTCCACACCGACAGCCTGGGCAACTATTCGTTCATAGTGCCTGATGTCGAGGGCGAATGGAACTTGCAGATGCAGTCGATGAAGGAGGACAAGGCACGCAACTACTACATCTGCATTGACCGCCATTTCACACCCGACCGCCGCTACATCTATCCTGACGAGACCTCGATGCTGCCAATCGGCAAGCCAAATTTCAGTCCAAACCTCATGAACCCAGATTCCGACGACCCCGATGAACACATCTCCATCACCAAGAAGGTGCATGTGCTGCCCACGGTCAAGGTCAAGGCACGCCGCATCATTGGCGACATGACCGTCACTTGGTACGATGAAACTACTGCACGCAAGTACTCCAACATCTTCTACAACTGCGAAGAAGATGCCGACCATGCAGCCGACGAGGGTGAATATGCACCCGAACTCAATGAGTGGTTAGAATCGAAAAACGAGTTCTTCACCAAGAGAGGCGATTTCCGTACAGGCGAAATTGTCACTCTGCAAAATGTGATATTCAGCGACGAAGGGCCAACCTATCGCAACCGGCCAATCCTCTGGGTTGTGGAAAACAATGCTTACGCAGTCACTGGTGTACCTTATTCATACATCCAGAAACCCGATAAACTCGATGTCATGTACTCAAACAACGGGTCGGGTGCAGTCGAGATACCTGTATTCATCGACGAAATCAAGTCGGTCTATGTCTCCGAAGACCAGACACTGCTCAACCACTATGTGCTGTCGAGCGGTTTGCAGTCACTCCAGCCAGCCATCTTCTTTGTCTTCCCTTACCCAACAAGGGCATACAAGAAGACAGGACTGCGCCGCACACATTTCCAGGGATTCAATGTCCCGACCGAGTTCAAGATGGAGGACTACTCCATCATGCCGCCAATGGAGGATTTCCGTCGCACGCTCTTCTGGGCGCCCGATGTCAAGACCGATGTCACGGGCAAGGCACACATCGAGTTCTACAACAACTCTTCGTGTCAGTCGATGATGCTTTCAGCCGAAGGCATCGATACCGACGGCCACCCACTCATATATGAGTAATTCAATCTTCGTAGTAACGAGGCGATTAGTAAGATAACGATAAAGACAATATTATATGGAATATAGAAATGGAGAAATGATAAGAGCCGGACGCATCGAAGTGGTCTGTGGCTCAATGTTCTCAGGAAAGACCGAAGAACTCATCCGCCGCATGAAGCGTGCCCAGTTCGCTCATCAGCGTGTAGAGATATTCAAGCCATCCATCGATGTACGCTATTCCGAGGAAGATGTGGTGACACACGAGGGAGTGACCATCAGTTCCACCCCCGTTGACAACTCGTCAAGCATTCTGCTGCTCGGCGCCGATTGCGATGTCATCGGCATCGACGAAGCACAGTTCTTCGACGAAAACATCGTCGAGGTGTGCAACACACTTGCCAACAACGGTGTGCGTGTCATCGTTGCCGGCCTCGACATGGACTTCAAGGGCATTCCGTTTGGCCCGATGCCCGCACTGTGTGCCATTGCCGACGATGTCACCAAGGTGCATGCCATCTGTGTACGATGTGGAGCGCAGGCTTATGTCTCTCACCGCAAGGTGCAGAACGACAAGCGCGTGCTGCTCGGCGAGGTCAACGAATACGAGCCGCTATGCCGTGAATGCTATAAGGAAGTGATGAAGGGCGAATGACCATGTGCCAACGGCACACTCTGTGAAAAGGTTTGTCAAATGTAGCCCGAAAGGACGATTCGTAACTGAGCAAAGCGAAAGTTGAATGAAATACATACTTAATCAGGCGTTATTTGCCAAATGTTGTTATAATCATCACAAAAACATCACGGAAACGACTGAGAATTAATTGGAATTTTGTACCTTTGCCGACAAGTGTCGGCTAACGGTTAGCCGATGGTGCATTTACAACGGATAAAAATGAGTAGATTCAGATACCCGGTAGATACTGACCAGTTCCAGCATATTAGGGAGCAGGGATTGTTGTATGTTGACAAGACTGACATGATGTACGATCTTGCCAGCAAGTACAGATATGTCTTTCTGACTCGACCTCGTCGATTCGGCAAGTCTCTGCTCTGCAACACCTTCAAGGCTTATTTCAAAGGGCAGAAGGAACTGTTTGAGGGACTGAAGGTAATGGAACTGGAAAGGCTGTGGACAACTTTTCCTGTGCTTCATTTTATTCTGAGCGGACTGAAAGACTGTAGTTTTGAAGATGCCAAGAGTAAATTAGAGCTACTCATTTCAAAATACGAAAAAGACTATGGCAGAAATGAAGCTGAGAAAACTCCAGGGGCTCGTTTTAGCGGTTTGATACACCGTGCATACGAGCAAACTGGTGAAAAGGTAGTCATAATTCTTGACGAATACGACTCTGCCATTATGAGATTACTTGACCAGCCTGAAGAACTTGATAAAATGCGCTCAATGCTACGCGAGTTCTATCAGGTACTTAAGGATGAAGGAGAATACCTCCGCTTTGTCTTCATCACTGGCGTGACGAAGTTCTCACAACTCAGCATTTTCTCAGAACTGAATAACTTGAAGCAAATTTCAATGCTTGATGACTATTCAGGTATTTGTGGCATCACGCAAGAAGAACTCGATACGACATTACGTCCCTGTGTTGATGAATTCGCAGAGGCTCTGGAAATAACCACAGACGAAGCTTACGCCTTGTTGAAGAAGAACTATGACGGCTATCATTTCTCTAAAAAGAGTAAGGATGTATATGCCCCATTCAGTCTATTGAATGCACTTAATGACAACGACATAACTCACTATTGGTTTGATAATGCTACCTCAAGTTCATTACTGGGGCATCTTTCGCATTTCCCAATTACCCTTGCATTGGATTATGATGGAGTGGAAGTGAGCGAGAATGAGTTTAGCATTCCGTGTGAGAATGCCGACACGCCAATGCCGCTACTATATCAGAGCGGTTATCTCACCATTGCATCTTACGATCCAATGTTGCAGGAGTATATTCTGAAAATTCCTAACAACGAAGTTCGCAAAGGGTTGATTGACTGCTTGATGCCGTTAATATTGAAGCGAACAGTCCGTGACAACAATAGTGTGGTGAAAGCCATGGCAAGAGCCTTATTCAAAAGCAATCTGTCTGATGCGCTCACCGCACTACGCTCCTATATAGCAAAAATACCGTACGATGTCATTACAAAAGAACAGTGGGAGGACAAGGAAAAGCGCGAGTCGTTCTACAAACTCCTTATATATATGGTGTTCTCCCTGCTCAACTCAACAGTCGATACCGAAGTCAAGAGCATCCTCGGGCGGGCCGATGTAGTAATCCAGACCGACACTGACATCTTTGTGCTCGAACTGAAAGTCGATGACACCGTGGAGAATGCCCTCGCACAGATTGACAGCAAGGGCTACGCCATTCCTTACGAGGCAGAACTCCCGCCATGTAAGGGAGGGACGGGGAGGGTCCTCACAAAGTGCGGAGTAAGCATTTCGAGCGAACAACGTAACATTACCCATTGGCGTGTCACCGACATCGAAGGCAATGTTATTGAGGATAAGAATTTCCTAGAATAGAGAAACTCAACCACTCGATTAATATGAACCTTATTTGGATTACATCAGCAAAATATTTGGATGGTTATTGCCTACAACTGACATTCAACAACGGCGAAGTGAAAATATTCGACGGCAAGGACATCGTTACCAATAATCCATTGTACCATTCTCTTCAGGTAATAGCAGTTTTCAAGGACTTCATGCTTGATGGCTGGACTGTCTCTTGGCAAAACGGCAAGTTAGACCTTGCTCCTGAGTTCCTTTACGAGAACAGCAGAGTTGCATAATCATTAATCAGTCAATCGTATCAAAATCATATCAACCATGTGTAATGCTTTAATAATCACATGTTTAATAGGGGGGGTAAGAAAGCCTTTCCTAAGACATGATTATACATAACGAACCAGCTTTGGGCACTCACCACCAGAGAGTGCCTGAAGCTGGTTTCGTGCGTTTATGCATGATACTCACAATACATTTTATATAACCTTTATTTATTAACCAATTTCAAAACAAATCTCAAAATGAAGAAATTTCTATTTTCTTTCATCTTGTCGGTAGCGGCATTCGCTTCTGCCAACGCAGACGGTTATACGGGCATCGTGGTGTCTGACAACGCAGGCCAGAAGACGTACTACCTGTTTGAGGAGCAGCCAGCCGTCAAGTATCAGACCGTGGATGACGTCATGAACGCATGTCTCTACGTTACGGGCGAGACAAGTCCCGTGGTCAGCGTTCCGCTTACAGGTGGAGCAAAGTTAACAGTCAGGTTCGATGACTTTGTAAGAGTAAGCCTTAACACAGAGGGCTATGCCACATTCTCAGCAAAGGACGCATCGTTCATCGCAACCGAGGGCATTACAGCCTATAAGGCTGCTGTCGATGGCGAACTCATCACACTCACTGCCCTTGAGGGCAACATCCCTGGCGGCACTGGCGTCATGCTCTACGGCGAGACTGCTGGCACAAAGGTGGATCTGCCAGTTGCAACCTCTGGCGATGCTGCTGATGTAACAGGCAACGACATGAAAGCAACAACACTTGATGACGGCTCACTTGCAGCTATGGAATCCAACGTCTGGGCACTCGGTGCAGGCAATCAGTTCCTCCAATATACAGGCACTGCCTTCATCCACAACCGCGCATACCTCGTTCATACACAGGCTGCCGGCGCAAAGGCAATGCGTATTGTCTTCGACGACGATGAAGCAGAAGGTCTTGACACAGTCATCGGCGAGAAATCAGCTCGCGAGGGCAAGTTCATTGAGAACGGCAACATCGTGATTGTCAAGAACGGCATGAAGTACAATGTTGCAGGTCAGGTAATCAAGTAACCAACTAAAACGGTAAGACAATGAAAAAGCAATATACAACTCCACAGTTGAAG
>JAGHSZ010000117.1 GCA_018065565.1 Candidatus Colivivens caballi | reverse complement strand
GACCGAATGACTGAATGTCATGAGGTTTGCGACGACTCGGTGTTTATGCCGACAAAGGAGTTCCTTCAAAGCGTTTATGCCGACAAAGGAGTTCCCTCCCCCTACGAATCGATATTTCGCGAAGCTCAATATCTACTGAGATACCCGTAGGTTCTGAGTATGCGAAGAACCGATTAGTAGCGCAGCGATTCGTAACGCAGTGATAAGTAGCCCGCAAGGGCGATTCGTCAACTGAGCATGAACTTGCGAAAGTTGAATATATTTATTATAAAGGAGATACAAAGTTGAAAATATGGAAGCACGAATAGATAAGTGGCTGTGGGCTGCACGCATATTCAAGACCCGTTCGATAGCAATAGACGCTTGCAAGAATGGTCGCATTATGATTGACGGAGTGAAACTGAAACCTTCTAAAATGATAAAGGAAGGCGACATTATTCAGGTTCGCAAACCACCAGTCACCTATTCTTTCCGTGTGCTTCAAGCCATACAGAACCGTGTAGGTGCTAAACTCGTACCCGAGGTTCTGGAGAATGTCACAACTCCCGACCAGTATGAACTACTTGAAATGAATCGCATCAGTGGCTTTGTCAACCGTGCCCGTGGTACAGGACGACCTACAAAGAAAGACCGTCGTGACCTTGACGACTTTGTTCAGCCTGCCTTCTTTGGGGATTTCGACTTTGATTTTGACGACGACGATGATGATGGCGATGAATAAGAGGCTATGGACTGAAAAGACATAGATTTCACCTGCATTACCAGAATGTAAATGGACATACCTTAAATATTGCTTCATACATTGCCTTGCACATTACCTTACACATATTGCAAAATAATAATCTTAAAAATTTAAATCTAACAATCAAAACATTACTGACAATGAAAAGACTTCTATATTTTGCTTGCTGCCTTTTGGTTGCAGCTGCTTCAAAGGCTCAGAAACCGAGCAACGAACCATTGAAACTCAATGACCTCGATTATTTTGAGCGTCAGGGAGTGAATGTGTTGGTTTTCAGTAATACATTCAATGGTGGTTTAAACGATGAGAAAAACTCTGGCATTGAAGTCATTCAGCATGGAGTCCGTGCCATTCAGGGCGGTGCCATCCGACTGAACAACACACCTGAACAATGGGACCTTGTTCCAAAGACCACAGACCGCAAGGTTGACCGTGAACATAATTCCATAGAGGTGACACTCCGATACGACGACTACGATTTTGACAGTCGTGTTGTGGTCGCAGCAAAGGGCAAGGCCGTAGAAATATCGGTGTACCTTGACAAACCAGTGCCTGATGTGCTGGTAGGCAATGCGGGATTCAACCTGGAATTTTTGCCTTCACAGTATTGGCAGAAGACATATATCATGGATGGACATCTCGACCGTTTCCCTCGATATGCTGTAAGCGAGACAACCACAAGACCAAACAGCGAGAAACCTCGTCAGTTTAAGGGGTTCAAGACTTATGACGACCATGGCACTGACCGATTCGTTGACCCACTGCCAATGGCTTCTGGCCATTCCATCATCATTGCCAACGACACACCTGAGCGCATGGTGAAAGTTAGTTGTGATGATGCCGAACTCAAACTGTATGACGGAAGAATGCTTGCTCAAAATGGCTGGTATGTACTGCGAAGCGTACTGCCAAAAGGCAAGACTGGCAAGGTGCTGACATGGACTGTCGAACCAAATGCCATCGATGGATGGATTCGCGAACCAAATATAGGTTTTTCACAAGTGGGCTATATACCCGAGCAGCCAAAGGTGGCAGTCATCGAACTTGACAAAGTGGCGCAGGTGCTCCCGACTGCTTCTCTCTGCCGTATCATGGAAGACGGAACTGTGAAGGAAGCGTATAAGGGTGCAGTGACGACATGGGGCAGATTCTATAAATACAACTATGCCAAGTTTGACTTCTCATCGGTGAAAGAACCTGGCATCTATTTCATCAAATATGGTGACACGCAGACCAATAACTTTCTTATTGACAATGGTGTCTATGACAAGATTACCGATGCTACTACTGATGTGTGGGTTCCAATACACATGAACCATATGTATGTCAATGAGGGCTACCGTGTATGGCATGGCGAACCATTCAAGGAAGGCTATCTGCAAGCTCCTCCAAGCGACCATTTCGACTTGCACCATCAGGGTCCTACGACCGACACGAAATACCAGCCATACGAACTGATTCCAGGACTGAATGTAGGTGGATTCTTTGATGCCGGCGATTTCGACATTGAGACGGGTTCGAACATCAGTGTGGTAGAGAACTTTGTGCGTGCATGGGAACTCTTTATGTCGGAACGCGACGAGACATTTGTTGACGAGCAACAGCGTTATGTAGATTTACATCGTCCTGATGGTGTGCCCGACATTTTGCAATTCATCGAACACGGAACTCTGAATCTGGTGGCACAGGCTGAACAGATTGGGCATATGTCATCGGCTCTTTCCAATTCTATCTTGTCGAACTATCATCATCTTGGTGATGCCGGCTCAATAACCGACGGTCGCCATTATGACCGCTCGTTGAAGCCATATGAAGTGTCGGCTGATGGCAAGTCGAGTGGAACCCCCGATGATATGTGGGCATTTACCACACGCGATGCCAGCCTCGACTTCCGTGCTGCCACTATGTTTGCTGCTGCGAGCCGTGCTCTGACTGGTTATAACGACGAACTTGCAACTCGCGCTCTTGCCCAGTCGAAGCGTCTGCAAGAAGAAGCAACCGAAATCATGAATAAACGCAGCCAGAATGGTCAGCAGGGTATGCAGCGCCGCGGTGGAAACATGAGCAACATGTCAACCAATCTGCAACTGTATGCATCTACCCACGAACAGAAGTATCTCGACCTGTTTAACCAGCAGATATGGAATGCACTCGACCGCAATGTCAATTCAAGCTTGCAGACTGCACTTGATGCCATTCCGTATATGGACAATGGATACAAGGAGCGTCTCCGCCCATACATCCAGAAGTATCAGCAGTACCTTGAAAGCCTTGACAAGCAGAATCCGTATGGTGTGCCTATCGGTACGGGCAACTGGGCTGGAGCCTCTTCTGTACTTTCGTTCGGCACCACTGTGTGCTTTGCCAACCTCTACTTCCCTGATATCGTGAAGAAGCAGGAAATCTATCGTGTGGCAAACTGGCTATATGGATGCCATCCATACCACAACTATTCGTTTGTTGCCACAGTTGGTGCAACACGCCCAAAGCAAGTGTTTTATGGCAACAACCGTGCCGACTTCTCTGCCATTCCTGGTAATGTGGCTCCTGGTGTACTGTTCCGCAAGCCTGACCACTTCGAGAACTTCGACGACTGGCCATTCCTTTGGGGACAAAACGAGGGTACTATTGCTGGAAACACCCAGTACATCATCTTTGGCTCAGCATTCAAGAATCAAGTAAAGAAATAGTAGATTATGAAGAAATTATTAGTACCATTTGTAGTAGCCCTTTTAGTAGGCTGCTGCAATCCGACCAACCCAAAAACAGAATCTATGGACAAAGATTTCATCACTCTTGCCACAGAACGCTATTCTGTGCGCCACTTCTCCGACAAACCAGTGGAACAGGAGAAAATTGACAAAATACTGCGTGCTGCACAGGTTGCTCCAACTGCCGTCAACAGCCAGCCACAGATGATTTATCTGCTTCGCTCTGCTGAGGCTATGGAACATGCCAATCAGGTGTCACCATGCATGTATGGAGCACCTCAGGCATTCCTTGTGTGCTACGACACTGAACGCGTGTGCCAGCGTGGCGACAATGGCGGCAACTATGGCGACATCGACTGTTCTATCGTCCTTACACACATGATGCTTGAAGCCACAGACCTTGGTCTGGGTTCATGCGCTGTGGGCATGTTTGATGCTCAGAAGGCTGTTGAACTGTTCAATTTACCTTCTAACATCCGTCCGGTGCTGATGCTGCCGTTTGGTTATCCTGCGGACGATGCTGCACCTTCTGACCGCCACAGCCAGTACCGTTCGCTGGAAGAGACAACTTGTGAATTGTAAATAGTAAAAAGGGGTAGGGGCTACCTACATTATCCACATACGAGAAGGACGGTTTTCCACAATGGGAACTGTCTTTCTCGTAAATGAACAATCTTCATGAAAATGATAACACTTATAATACAAGAGAACAATTATGAACTGTAAGATTACTGCTATACGCAAAGCCTGTTATCTGGATTTGATGCAGAAATATGAGAACCCGATTGAGCACACATGCGATGTGTGCGAAGGCGATGTCTTCATCTCCTACGATGGCAAGTGCCCCGAGGGGTTCTGCGACAGTGCGTGGGAAAGTGTGCGACCATTTGTCGAGGAACTTGCAGCTGGTGGTGGCAACTTCTACGACGGCTGGATGAAAAACCCTCATTCTGCAATGATCAGCTGCAATGACGGCTTCCGTCCGGTCAGTTTCCTTATTGAAACAATCGAATGACTTGTGCCAGCTGACGGAACCGTGATGTGTGCTACTGATTCAGGAATTTTGTAAGTTCAGCACGCAGACTATTGGTGTATGACACGACAGGGTTTTCTTCGTCACAGTATTCGAAGTCGTCAATCATCCATCCTTGCTCTTCTCTGACGAGTGTCAGGCGTATGTGTGTGATGTCCTGACAGTTGATAAGCTCGATGTCGGCAGTGGCTCGGTTCTTGCTTTCGATGGGTTTCACATCTACGCTTTTCAGCATCAGGTCCACCCAGTCCTGTGCATTTATCCAGAACCAGCCGAAGCTGTCGAACATATCGTCTTCCTCTTGACATTTCTTGTTGACGCGGTCGAGCAGTTCACGCAGGTCTGCCGACAGATAAGCTTCGCCATTGAAATGTACCTCGTTTCTGGCATTACACTTTTGGCAGAGCTCTTGGTAGATTTCTGTTACATGGTTGTACACAGCCTCTTTCGGGTCGGTTTCTTCTTGCTGTTCTCTGATGTTCTCGAATGCCTCGTTGCATTCCTCGATAGAGTCGAATGTAACGGTCTTTTTGTTTTCAGTCTTGCACCCGTACATCATCAGTGCAAGGGTGGTAATTGCCAGTTTCGTAAATTTCATTTTAGTCATTATGTGTGTATGTTGTATGTCTATGTTTTAGGCAAATATCGTACTCTCATTGCTGCGTCACCTTATAGTTTACAAACATGACCCTTTCGGTTGCTCTGGTGAGGGCGGTGTAGAGCCATCGGTAGTAGTCTGTGCCGAGCATCTCTTCGCTGACATATCCTGTGTCGATGAACACCTGTGCCCACTGTCCACCCTGTGCCTTGTGGCAAGTCACAGCGTAGGCATACTTTATCTGCAACGCATTGAAGTAGGGGTCTTCCTTCACTCGTTTCAGCCTATCCCTTTTATAAGGAATGTCCATGTAGTCCTCCATCACGGCATTGAACAGTTGCTCGTTCTGCTCACGGGTCAGTGCCGGAGCCTCGTTATGCAGAGTGTCGAGCAGCACTGTGGCATCGATGGTTAGGTCGTTGTAGTCTGGCAGACACAGTTCGACATCGGCAAAACGGAACCCATAAAACTGCCGTTCGTTTCTCACTCGCTCCACACGGGCAATGTCGCCGTTGGCAAGAAATGAGCCGTCGTGCCTATCTGTTGTCCCAACCTCTCCGTTTTCAGGTGTGCTGCCCAGTCCGTTGCGTCCAAGCCAGTAATAGTTGTTTTTCGCTATCATGACCATGTCGCCTGCCGACAGTTCCGATTCCCGGTCGAGTATCTGACTCCTTATTCCATTATTATATATGTTTGCGCGCTTATTCGACCGTGCCACCACAATCACATTGTCCATGCCATATTCGCGATAGCAATGGCTGATGCGCTCCACGAGTTCGTTTCCAGGAACATTCTCCACATCGTAGCCAAACTTTATGTCGGGCCATGTGTCGGTGGTGTCGGTGGCAATGGCTCTGCGCAGGTTGGTGGCATTCGACAGAATCAGTGATTCGTCAGCCTGGCGCACCACTTGTGTCAGGGTTTTGCATGTGACCCACAGTCCCATTCCTGTCAGCACATCTAGTTGCAGTGCCGGGCTCCAACATTCTCCCACAGGGGGCAACTGTGCAGTGTCGCCGAGCATTATCAGTCGGCAGCCTTCACCCGAATACACAAATTCGACGAGGTCGTCCAGCAGACTATGTTCGGAAAATATGCCTCCGTCCTCACTGATCATAGAAGCCTCGTCAACGATGAACAGCGCATGTTTCATGCCGTTGAACCCTAACGAGAACGGAGCATCAACATCTATCGACTTTTGGCGGTATATCCATTTATGTATGGTGTAAGCAGGGTGCTGGGCATAGTGCGAAAACACTTTCGCGGCGCGCCCCGTTGGAGCAAGCAATACGCACTGGCGTTCCAGTTGTCCCATCGTTTTCACCAGTGCTCCCACCAGTGAAGTCTTGCCCGTGCCGGCATAACCTCGCAGCACAAATACCCCCTGACTGTTTATGCCCGCGCCGGAAGGTTCGCCCATCACAAAATGTGCAAGCGCATCGACCACATCTTCCTGCTCGAATGTCGGCTGAAATGCGAAATTTTGTAAAATTAAAGCCTTAAAATAGTCAATTATCATCTTTTTATTAAAAAAAACAGCCAATAATAGCCGCTATGTCATTTTTATTCATTACTTTTGTGCCACAAATTAACGAAAAAAATATAACACTACAATAACTTATGAAAAAAATTATCTTTAACAGCCTGCTCTTCGTATGCACACTCGGCCTTGCCGCAGCCTGCTTTATGAGCATTTATGCCGACATTTCGTTCGACAAGCAGAGAAAAGAAAGAGAACAAGTCGTAATTGCTCGTCTGCTCCAAATTCGTGATGCAGAAGAGAAGTTCCGTATGTCACATGAAGGTGAATTCTGCGGTACACTCGATTCACTCATCTACTGGGTGGCAAACGACTCATCTATCAACAAGATTATCAAGGACGGTGAACTCACCGACGACCAGCTTGAAAGCGGTATGACTGAAAGAGAGGCTGTACGCCTTGGAATCATCCGTCGTGATACAGTGTGGGAGTCAGCAGCCGAAGCACTTGGCATCAGCAATCCTGACTCACTCCGTTATATTCCAATCGGTAAGGAAGGCGCACTCTTCCAGCTCCGTAAGCACGAAGCATTCAACCTCAAATCAAACGAGTTTGACAGAGTTATTGAAATCCGCGCATGTGCTGACGATTATCTCTATGGTCTCAACGAGAAGAAGATTCAGGGATTCAAGTCTGAACAGAAGAAGCGTGGCAAGAACCGTGCTGACCTCTTCCAGGACAATGCAGACCAGACTGAGGGTGAATGGTACGGACTCCGTGTCGGCGACCTTGAAGACCCACAGAACAAACTTGCTGGTAACTGGGAATAATCGATTTTACTTATTGCAAAGTAAAACCAATTCATAATTAATATAGGAGAAGGTACTTGTTGCGGTCAGCAGCAAGTACCCTTTTTTAACCCAATATGCGAATCATATCAGGAAAATACAAAGGGCGTCGGTTCGATGTGCCGCGCACCTTCAAGGCTCGTCCAACCACTGACTTTGCAAAGGAGAGCTTGTTCAACATCCTTTCGACCCGCTACATCGACTTCACCGACCATATAACAGCCCTCGACCTCTTTGCCGGCACTGGTAGCATAAGTCTTGAATTGCTAAGTCGAGGTTGCAGCAAGGTCGTTTCAATAGAGAAGGACTATGCACACTGGCAGCATCTGCGTCAAGTGTCAGCACAGTTGAAGGACTCGGCGTGGAGTGCGGTTCATGCTGATGTGAAGAAAGTGCTTGAAACACCCAATCAGTCGTTCAATTTCATCTTTGCAGACCCTCCCTATGCACTCGAATGGCTCGGACAGATTCCCGACATGGTGTTTGCCACCAACATCCTTGCACCATCTGCCGACGATGACTGTCCGTCGCTGTTTGTGCTCGAACATGGTCGCGACTACGACTTCACCCAGCACCCTCATTTCGTTGAGCACCGTACATATGGGTCGGTCAACTTCTCTTTCTTTCAGTAGTCATAGGAACATACACTCGATGAATTCTTACTGTCCCGCTATCATTCGTCACGGATGATGTTAAAATAAGGGATAAAGCAGCACCATTTGACTGATGCTGCTTTTTTTATGTTCATTACCGTATATGCGAATATGAGTGCAATGGCGTGTCTGACTTGTCAATATGTTATCACGTCGATGCATATCTGTGTATTTTGCACAGATATTTTGCCAATGTGGAAATAAAAGTGTAACTTTGCATTCAAAATACAAACATATTCACATTTATTCATCAACCAAACAAACATTCTTATGAAAAAAACATTACTTTTCATCTTGACCGTCATGGTCATGACCGTTTGCTATGCACAGCTTCCTGCAAAGAAACTCCAGTTGAAAGGTCATCCTGGACTGTTTCATGCACAAAAGAGTGAATGCATGAAAAACGACAAAGCAGAGAAAGTGGCAGAACGACAGGCAAACCGAGCAAAGGGAGCAACCAAACTTGCCGCAAAGAAGGTGGCTTCTCCAAAAGCAGGTGACGATGGCACTATACCAGTAAGTGAACCTATTACCGTAACAGTCAACGAATTTGTACCTGAAAATTATTGCAGCGATGGGTGGTACAACTACTTGATGATGGTCTATGGCAATTCTGACAATGGCGACGAATATTACATCGCTCTTGACATCTATCCAGAAACAAAGAGTTGGAAGGGTACTTTCAACATTGACGACTGGACCCTTGGCGGTTACTACTGCAGTGCTGTCAACAACCTGACAACAGGCAATTCTGCCTGGGTGGTCGATGAAGAACCAAGCACAGTCACCATTCAACCCTCTGGCACACCTGAACACTACACAGTGAGCGGTACTCTCTATGGTGATGACGGTAACACCTACATCCTCGAAGGTACTGAGGTGTATTATCCAGATCCTGTGACATATAACATGAAGGGCATCAAGTGGCAGACTGTCAACTACGGCGGTGGCGATTTTGTCGGAGCCATGACTACTATTGAAAATGCTTACTTCCAGGTTAACTTCATTCTCGACGAAGACCAGGATGAACCAGTCGATGGCAAGGAATACACAATGAGCGACATGGACAGCTATTTCACTATCGGTTACTGGAACGGCAAAACCATTTACATTGAGGACCTGTCATTTGTTTCTACAACCGATCCTGAAAGTGGCGACCAGCACATTGTTCTCAGCATTGTTGACGACAAGGGCGATACCTACAACATTGACTATGTGACTCCACATGCTCCTGAGACCTACAACGATGTCTATCTCACTGCCAATGCAGCCACACTCTACGATTATACATCCGATGGTGTATGGCAGTTCCTTGGCGTTTCAGAAGACGGCATGTGGAATCTCTCGATTGCCGGATTCAGCAACACCCTCGTTGGCGACTACACACAGTCGGATATTTTTGAAGATTACACATATATTGGACTTTCCGACCTCACCGTTGACATCACACTCGACTATGTGAAGATTGACAACATCAAGGTCGTTGCTGGTCCTAATGCCGACGAGTACATCTGCACTGCCGACTTCTACTGCTACAATGGCAATTGCTACCATGTCACCATCAACCATGTGCATCCTGCCATCATCGACCGTATTAACATGGTGGCTCACAACCTCAAATTGAGATACGACTCTGATTATATGGAATACTATCTCAGTGCAACCGATGCCGACTATCTGTTCGAAGCTGCAATGCCTGCTCCAATCACACAGTTCGCAAAGGATGAACTCACAATGATAATTGCAAAGAAAGGTGAAGACAGTGGCATCGCGCTCTACGAAGTCTATCCATTCACTATCGCATACGATGAGAACAACCAGGCTACACAGCTCAATGGTGGCTGCCTTGCAATGGACGGAACAGAATTCACATTCACATTCGATTACATCAAACCAGAACCAACCCGCACCGAGAACCTTACTGGCTCACTTGTTGAGGGTGAACTCCGCCCACAGGATGGTTACTTCACCATAAGTGGTTATAATGAAGACCAAACCACAGAACTCATGCTTACTGTTCCATCAGACAATATCGACGGAACTTACAAACTTTGGGACTTCGATGCATATAAGTCTTATGTTGCAGAAAATGCTTCTTCCTGGACTCCTAATCCTCTCATGATTGATGATGCCGACATCACCATCAGCACCGCAATGGAGAATGGACGCGAAATGGCAACAGTCAAGGGTTCAATGCTTCTTGTCAGTGGTGACGACGACACTGATGTCGCACTCTACAACATTGACATCAAGGTTCCTGTTAAGCGTGGACTTGTTCAGGATGAAGAAGAGATGGACTTCGAGGCAACTTACACTCTCGACCAGATTTCCATCACCGACAAGGCAGTCGAAGAAGGCTGGATTCTCGTTCAGGGCAAGAACTCCGCAAACCAGTCATTTGCTATGGTATTCTTCGCAAACGAGCCAGATGCTGAAATCACGGTCCCTGCTGGCGAATATGTCATCAACGACACTCAGGAAGAGGGTACAGTCGTAGCCTCATCAGGCCTCGATGTATCAGGTTATCAGGCCACTGCTTCATTCGCCGCAAATACCAATGTACTCGGTTTCCTTGTTGGCAATCCTTGGTTCATGGTAGGTGGAAAGGCAAGCGTTGCCAATGTTGACGGCAAACTGTCAATCAAAGTTGAAGCACTCAACTCATACAATCGCAATATCCTCATCGGTGTCAATGCCGATCTTCCAACCAGCATCAATGCAGCCAATGCAGCCAATGCAGTTAATGGCAAGCACCTGGTCAATGGTCGCATCGTCATCAACCGCAACGGTGAGCGCTACAATGTTTCAGGTCTGCGAATCAAATAATTTGTCTATCGACCGCTCATATTTCCTCTCATCAGCATACATAAATTGTCTGTCGAGCAGAGGATAATATAAAAAGGTGTACACCTTATCCGAAAAAGGTGTACAGCAAACCAAAGAAAGGTGTACACGAAAAATCAGAAAGGTGTACACCTTTTTATTGTTTATGAGCGCTCGTGAGACAAAACACGAGCGCTCATGAAGTAAAATACGAGCGGTCGTGAGACAAAACACGAGCGGTCGTGAAGGTATTTGTCAACGCTCAACAAAACAAACAATAGAGTAGGGGGCTTAATATATGCAAAAAGCGATAACCGAATTTCTCCTGTTATCGCCTATGGTCGGGATGAGGCGACTCGAACGCCCGACCACTACGTCCCGAACGTAGTGCGCTACCAACTGCGCTACATCCCGATGCTTTTCTTAAATATCTACAACATTGTATCCTTAACACATGCAAAGTTACTACTTTTTCTTGGGTTACACAAGCAATATGCATTTAATAATGTGAAATCCTCGAAAGTTTTAAGTTTTATGCCTGTTTCCTTATATTTGCCATTCGTTTTGCTACCAATGCACATGTTGCAATCCACAGTTTACAAAAATGGAATAAAACAGACTAGGATGCAATGATTATTGACCGGAAAAGTGGTGATTATTGTTACAATATGCAATAATGACACATAAAAACTGCAACTTTGTGATGCCATAAGATAAGGCACGACACTAACAGAATTCATGAACGCCAAGTATCCTTACAATCAAATCGTACAATCACCTAATTGTATATCACCGATATTTAATAAGTTATACAGGGAGGGGGTAATTCTCACTCTTTCCTTATGCTGCTGTCATTATTGGGCAGCCATGCGCATTTCGTTACCGCGATGCGTGTGGCTGTCCTCTTTTGTAATCCCCGGACAATACGATCAAATTATAAACCATTAATCAATCATCGACCTAATGAAACAACGACTTTTACTTGGCGCATGCCTTTGCTTCAGCCTGAGCATTTCGGCTCAGACTACCATCAGTCATGCGACCAATTCCCCAAGAAGCGGGGACGTGCTGGTCAAGCAGCAAATTGAATACTTCTCTGACGGAGAAGAAGGAAGCGATGCCGTATGGGACTTCTCTGACCTAAGGACGACAGGCGAGATGTTCGTGCAGGAGTATCTCTGTGATTCCGACTCCGTCCTGATAGGAACAGACCCTGAAATGATGTACCGCTACGGTAAAGGCAAAGACTCCCTGAACCTGGTATCAGTAGAGAGTCCACTGAAAATCATAAGGTACGAGACACCACAGACACTTATTACATATCCGTTCCTGTATGGCAGCAACATCTGTAACCCGTTCTACGGAATTGGAGCATATTGCAAGCAACAGACAATCCGCCACAAGGGGACGCTGCTGGTTGAAGCCAATGCTCAAGGCAGCATCATCGAAGCCGGTGGAGACACACTGCGGAATGCGCTGCGTGTACATTCGCTGCGCATCAGTTCGCTCAGCATGCACTCGCCGTCTGACACCCTATATTCGGATTCCTCATACCAGAAGCAGGAAATCGAGGAAAGAGACCAGTGGTTTGTCAGAGGCTACCGCTATCCTATATACGAGACTGTATCAACTACATACTATGACGACATGACTCAGGTGTCATGTATTCAGAACGCCTATCATTATCTCCCGGAAGACCAGGTGGCACTGGGCGACCCTGTCAATGAGGACATCTTGACGGAGGACTCACTTGCTCAGGCTGCGGCAATGGGCATCATCCACTACACGGTGGAGTATGACGGAAACACCCTGACGCTGAACTACGACCTTGATGCCGATGCCACCATCAGCACCGTCATCTGCAACAAAATGGGCATGCTGTTCCAGAGGAGAAGCGAACGCATGGCTGCTGGTCAAAACTACCAGATGCAGTTCAACTGCTCTGGGCTGAGACCTGATGACTACATCCTATATATCAACGTGAATGGTAAAATTTATAGTGAAAAGTTTAAAGTAAAGTAAAAATATGAAAAAGAAAAAAATATTGTTACTTGCTTATATATTATTGGCAAGTATACAATCAGGATTTGCTCAACTCTGTCGCTTTAATTCTGCTGCGGGTACATCAATCATCGAATCTCAAATAATCAGTCAATCGCCAAATGTCGCAGAAATGTCAAGATGTGTTGATAGACCTGTAACATATTTTAATGGAACAGTTGACATTACTATTCAATTATGTGAGGTCCAAGCTGAAGACATTACCCTTCCGATAAGTCTAAGTTATAGTTCTACAGGTTTTAGACCTTCCCAAGAAGCCACATGGGTAGGACTTGGATGGAGCCTTAGTTTGAATTCCTGCATATCAAGATACATAAAATGCGCAGACGACTTTTTAGAATATAATCTAGTGCGGAAAGGGTTTGCAACAATGCAGAGTGGATATTATGGTGAAGCATTATATTCAAAAGAACAGTTGACAGAACGAGTAACCGCATTTTCATGTCCAAAATGTACCCTTCCTTGTGGTCATGATGTTTATGTCAATGAACTAGTAGTTGATGTGGAACCTGATATTTACAGTTACAGCTTGTGGAATGGTGGAGATAAGTTCATAATAACCAACAATCCTACTTCACCAGAACAAGCGACATTCATGGACAAGGCGGCCGGCTATAAACTTCGCATATATTCATACACATCACCCTATGAAGGTATCGGTAATACTCCATTGCATTATTTTGAATTAATAGACAGGAATGGAACCATTTACGAGTTTAAAAAAAGGGAACTTACATATTTATATTCTTACGGTAATGAGGCCTCCAACAATAAAAATGTAGTAATCAGTGGATATGAAACAGCTAGTCATGACAAGTATGCCTCTTCATGGTTCTTGACCAAGATTACCACCCCCAAGAAGCACGTTATTGATTTTGAATATGAAGATGAAGACTTTGATGCTATTTCTCAGGAGTCATGTGTTAGATACAGAGAAATTAGCAGTATCTGCTCTGGGGGCAATCCCGAATATATGCCTGGATTTTATGACAGTGATGATAAATTTAAGGTAACACAGCGTCCTGCAGTATATTCATGGAGTAAGGCTAAAATAAAAACTGCCAGATTAAAGAATATCAAATGGGATACTGGCAAAATCTGTTTTGCATCATCTCCGCGAGAAGATATGTATAATTCTCTAATTATTGAACACACTCCACAAAAACTAGACAGAATCGATGTGTTCAATTCCTTGGATTCACTTGTACACAGTTATAAATTTGAATATGGATATTTTGGTAAGAACATTACAAACTATCAGTATAATGACTGTCTGTACAAACGTCTCAAACTTAAAAGTATCGAAGATGCCTTGACTGCAGATTATAAATATACCTTTGAATATCAAGACGAATACGAAGATTTTCCTTCAAAACAGACTAAAAGTTTAGATTATTGGGGATATTACAATGGAATAAATTATGGCAGATTGTATTATTGCGAAGCTTTTGTTGATGGAACTAAATTATATGAAGGGGCTGTCAAGAATAGCAATGAAACTAAAGCAAAGATGGGTATGTTAACATCAATAGTTCACCCTACAGGCAATAAAGAGACATTTACATATGAGTCTAATCGCTTTTTATGGCCTACCAAGCAGCAGACTGGAGGAGAAAAAATATGTGACCTTATGAGTATTTCGGTGAATAAATACAACAAAAGTGCCCAGACAAAACAATTTAATATTAACGAGAAAGTTCGTTTATCATTTACTGGCCGATATCACAAGGCGTTTGCTCCTAATGGTTATGATTCATCTTGCCCATACAAAACTGGACAACCGTTAATTTCAATTGAAAACATATTAACTGGGGAAAAACAAACAATTGAGGCTCCAAATAACATCGGAAATACTAATTGGCAAAGTGTCCAGGATGACAGTATCAAAGCTAGCTTTGTGGTTGCCCCTGGTACATATAATATAACGTATTTTCTTCCAAATGACAGTTGGACCGTGTTATGGCATATTGCGGAATATGACCCGAAACCTGTTGCATATCAAATGGTGGATAAAGAAACATTAGGTGCAGGTTTGAGAATAAAAGAAATTATCAACGATAGCGGAAAGACAAGACGCTTTCACTACAAACAATTAGGCAAACGCCTTGTCGATCCGATATTATACCAAAGAAAGACTATCCTTTGGATACTGCCAATCATCGGGCCTGTCGATAACCTTAATCCCCCGATGGATAATTATATGCCAGGTATCGTTGAAATGCCAGATGATCTATCTGATGATGAAACTGTAGTGAATTTCGAATGTAAGACTGAAAACTGTATCATCCAATTTTCGGAATCATCAGTTCCACTATCAACACTTGCAAAAGGATATGAATTGGGATATGAACTTGTCAGCGAGGAAGTGTCGGATGGACATAGAGCTGTCGTTACAGAGTATAAGTATGAAAATATTAAAAAAGAACAAAGAGAGTCTCCGAATCCATATCAAAGCACACATCCTGAATTTTCAAATGGTTTGTTGCAATCTAAGACAATTTATGACTTGGAATTAACAAGTCAAGATTCCAAACTCGTTTATAGCGAAGAAATACAATATCAAAGCTCTCAATCAAACAAAATTCCAGCATATGATTTTTCTTATGAATTCGGGCTGTTTGAGCATCAAACATACTGGTTTAATTGGTATTCTCCGTGGTCTATAACTAAAACATTTGACTATGGTAAATCTATGGAGAAATTTACTTATAATTATAATAATGATTTGCTGCCCATACGTATTTGTCAGTCATTAGGTTGTGATACTTTGGTGACTGATATCACCTACAATACCAATTGTAATGATCCTGTCAGTGTTAATATGGTGAATTCAAATAATATCGTGCCAGTAAAGGAGATATCCAGAATGAATGGGGATATTGTTTCAGGTAAAATCAAGAAATACCGACAGCTATCGAATTCGATGTTCCTCCCTGATAAAATCTTTGATATAAAACTGAATGCCTCAAATACAGATGATGTACAAGATCTACATAAGCGGGTATCTTATGACGAGTACGATAACAATGGCAACCCTCTGCAAGTCACCCGTGACGGTATCCCGTCAATATATATATGGGGATATAGTAACGAATATCCAGTAGCAGAAATCAGCAACATGACATATCAAGACTTGCTAAATTTGAATTATCTAACAAGTGTCGATATAACCAATATCGCTAAGGCTAAAACTCTTTCTGACGCTCATATGCAAAAGCTTGTAGGTTTGAAAAACTGTATTGCCACAAACCGTTTGTGTTCATCGATGACAATCTATACATACAAACCACTCGTAGGCATTACGAGTCAGATAGCTCCTAATGGTCTTACTACTTGCTATGAGTACGATTCTTCGGGCAGGCTTGTACAGACATCGCTCAAGACTGCCGATGGCAATAAACAGACACTGAACAAATATAAATATAACTACAAAGGAGTTCAAAAATAGTCAACAATCAATAAGATTATGAAAAATAAATATTATCTTTGCAGCATCATTGCAGTCACCATGCTTTCAATGCCGCAGACATCATACGCACAGTCACCCGGCGAGAACTACATCGTCACAGAGACGATGCTTAATGAAACCGGTACAAGGAGTGTCAAGTCCGTACAGTACTACGACGGACTCGGACGTCCCTCTGTCCTTGCTGCCGGTGGCGCAAACACAAGCGGCAAGTATCTCTATACAATGACTGAGTACGACAACATGGGGCGTGAATCCAAGACGTGGCTGCCCGCAGTCGGTACAACGTCACCGTCCATTATCACTGCTTCCACTATGTCCTCCAAGTCGGATGCCACCTACCAGTCTGACGGATATGCATTCAGCGAGACCACATATGACGCACTCGGACGACCTACGTTCAGGAGTACACCGGGAAAGTTGTGGAAAGGGAAAGGGATTAAAACTGACTACATCACCAATGCAGCAAATTCCGTCAGGAAATACACTCTTGACAGTTCGGGCAACCCATCTGGAACAATGAGTTATTATCCTGCTGCCTCACTCACAGGAGAAAAAGTTAGAGACGAGGACGGCAATACAATTGAGTCATACAAAGATATCCTTGGTAATGTTGTTCTTGAGAGACGTAACGGCAACAACGATACCTACTATGTATATGAAGCAGGACTGCTGAGGACTGTCATTCCGCCATTGTATCAGAGCAAAAGTGACAACTCCCTTTTATATAAATACGAATATGACGGACTAGGACGGTGCACAAAGAAGACATTACCAGGCAATATTATCACTACTTACTGCTACGACAGAAGCGGCCGCGTAATCTACATGCAGGATGCACGCCTACGGTCATGTGGAAGGCATCGATTTTACATGTATGATGAATTAGGGCGTCTTGTTGTTCAGGGTACAGTTTCAAGCCAGACTGTACCTGCTGGAAAGGACTTGTTTGTGCGCTTCTCTCAGACACAATCGGGTATATGTGGAACTGGATACGAGTACCTTGCTCCATCTATTTCCAATACCGACATCATCGATCGTCATATACTTATTGATTCAGAACAAAATACACCATCACAAACAGGAAGAACACCAATTAGTGAAATAGATGATTCAAATGAAAGCTATTGTAACTATGTTCAAGAGATCGACGGTGCTCTTGTTGAACTTGACAATCCTCAGATTGAGATTGTCAACTACTATGACGGCTACGATTTCCTCAATGCCGGTCTCTTCAAGACGGCATTGAACGGTGCTGATTTCAGCAAGTCCAGTCCCACATGTGCCACTACGCTCCAGACTGGTTCCATACAAAGCACTTCCGATGGTCATTACCTCTGCAGCGTACTTTACTACGATGAAAGAGGTCGGGTAATTGACAGCCGTCAGACTACCATAAACGGTGCGGTCATGTCGCAGACAACGACTTACTCGTTCACCAATCAGCCACTGCAGTCTGTCACAAAGCTCAAGATGGGATATATGACACCTACTGTGACTGAAACGAATGTATATGATGCAAAGTCCGATAAGCTGACATCCACCTCACTGAATTTCGGAAATGCTGCAATACCCGTCGCATCCATCACCTACGATGACCTTGGCAGGGTCAAGACCAGGAACAGCCATGGAGGCAACATACGCACATCATATACCTATGACCTCCACGGATGGCTGACAGGACTTACTGCCACGAAAGCCAACGGCTCGCGGCTGTTCCAGGAAGACATACACTATGCCGACAACTCCAACCCTGCCATCAACTGCTACAACGGCAACATCAGCATGGTTCGGTGGCTGTCGGGCGACAATCCTATGGGTGCAAACATCTGCAGCGGATATACTTACACCTACGACGGGCTGAACCGACTCACAAAGGCGACCTTCGGTACTGGCAACATCGGGCAGTCAGGTCTTAGCACCAACAACGACATGGGAACCGTACAATATACCTACAATGCCAACAGCAGCCCGACAAGCCTCACACGCTACGGCAAGAAAGATGTCGGCTACGGCATAATAGACAGGCTTACCTACCAGTACAACGGCAATCAGCTGAAGACCATCACCGACACTGGTTCTGCACTGCACTACGACGGTGCATTTGAATTCAGCGATGCCAACAAGGCAAAGCTTACACAGAAAGTATATGATTACGATGCTTGTGGTTCAATGACCTACGACCCTAACCGGGGAATAACGAAGATTGACTATGACCTCCTGGGTAATCCTGTCCGTGTCCAGTTCTGCAACGGAAATGTCACGGAGTATGTCTATTCAGCCACAGGAGCACGACTGCAGACTACATATACCACAGGAATATCTGGAGTCAGCAGTGCATCCACCACCATCGCGAAAAAGCAATCAATTACTGCAAAGGAAACGCTGTCTAAAGATGTGACATACTACATGGGCAACTTCATCTACACCAAAGATGGACTCCGGTACAACTTTGCCGACGGCTACACCGACGGAACAACCAACGGCTACCACTACTACATCCGTGACCACCAGGGAAACAACCGTGTTGTGGCAAAGTATGACG
>JAGHSZ010000064.1 GCA_018065565.1 Candidatus Colivivens caballi | reverse complement strand
ATTCGTAGGGACGAAACTCCTTTGTCGGCATAAACGCCGAGTCGTCGCAAACCTCATGACATTCAGTCATTCGGTCGTGCAAGTTGAGCTTGCGAAACTTGTATTACAGTTATTACTTATTTTATATACGAATCGCCCATTCAGACCACTTATCATCACTGTGTAGAGTTTAGTGCTTAGAGTTTAGGGTTTAGGGCACTCTCATCTTCACTTTTCACTCTTCACTTTCCACTCTTCACTTTTCACTCTTCACTTTCCACTCTTCACTTTTCACTCTTCACTTTTCACTCTTCACTTTCCACTCTTCACTTTTCACTCTTCACTTTTCACTCACTCCTCCCCTCGTACACCTTGTACGCCTCGACAATGCGGGTGACAAGCCGGTGGCGCACAATGTCCTTCTCGGTCATCGTCACAAAACTGATGCCCGGCACCCCGTTTAGCACATCGAGCGCTTCAAGCAGCCCCGAGCGCGTGGAGCGTGGCAGGTCAATCTGCGTGGCATCGCCCGTGATGATCATCTTGGTGTTGTGTCCCATTCGGGTGAGGAACATCTTGATTTGCTGCGTGGTTGTGTTTTGCGCCTCATCGAGTATCACCACCGCGTCGTTCAGAGTCCGTCCTCGCATAAACGCAAGTGGCGCAATCTGGATGGTCTGGTTCTCCATATACTCCTGCAACTTCTGCGCAGGAATCATGTCTTGCAGCGCATCGTAGAGCGGTTGGAGATAGGGGTCAATCTTCTCCTTCATGTCACCAGGCAGGAAGCCCAGCTTCTCCCCCGCCTCGACAGCAGGGCGCGAAAGGATGATGCGGCGAATCTCCTTGTTTTTGAGCGCACGGACAGCCAGCGCAATGCTCACATAGGTCTTGCCCGAACCGGCAGGACCCACGGCAAACACCATGTCGTCCCTCTGGAAACCCTCGACCAGCAGCCGCTGGTTCTCGCTGCGGGGAGTGATGGCCTTGCCCCCGATGCTGTAACAGATGGTGCTGTCGGCATCGACAGTGCCAGCGGGCGACACAGCCGTGCCCCGGGGGTCCCTGATGATTTGCAGGATGACCTCCTCGGTCAGCGAATTGTAGCGGACACAATGCGAGCGCATGCGTTCAAGGTTCTCCTCGAAGGCACACATCTCCTGCTCGTCGCCCAGCACCTTCATCACATTGCTGCGCGCCACAATCCTCAGTTTGGGATACAGTGATTTTATCATCTGCATGTTGCAGTTGTTCACCCCATAGAAGGTGACCAAATCGACATCATCCAGTACATAATGTTTCTCTATCATTGCCAGTGTTCCAGTTTTGCACTGCAAAGTTAAGAAATAATCGGGAATTAGGGATTAGAAAAAACAAATAAATTGCAAAATCGCCATGCATTCGCCTTCCTCCCCCCCCGCCAGGCATAAAAAAAGCCACCCCTTTACTTCACGTAAAAGGGTAGCCACAACACAAACACAAAATAAAACACGACAAAACTACTAACTGTCGAGTAACATATCGCAAGGAAATGTTGAAAATTACTGACTTATGTCTTTTCCCTTATCGAGCGATATGTATTGCGTCTCCTATATTCCCATACAAGATGGCAACCCAGTACTCACAGCATTAATGTAGTACTATTCAATTTTCATATAATTTACACCTAATGATGATGTTTTTCTGTTTTCCGATGATGGAATGCACAGCCCTCTATCAAAGCGGCGTGCATCCAGTGTTTTTCCGCACTTTTCGGTTGTGCAGTGTGCAAAAGTAGTCATATTTTTTATTACCACCAAACTTTTCTGATAAAATTTTCACTTTTTATTCATTTTTTTCGTCATCTGCCCCCTTCAAGCCCACTTTTGAGGGTAAATGCGATAAAAATGGGGGTGAATGCGAGGGGAGCACCACCACGGCATGAAAGAAAGGGAAGTGGGAAAGTCCGACTCTCATTCCTTACATAAATGAAAGCAGCTTGCAGGTCAGTATCAACGTGCGGCCAACAAGGTGGGTGGTATGCACGAAGCGATCGGTATCAATGAACGAGGTGCGTGTGTATTGACGCACATCGAGTAGATTGTCGCCAGAAAGTTTCCAGACTGCACGCTTGGTCTTGTATTGCACGGAGGCAGAGAGCATGGAGGCATCCTTGTATCTGCCTGGCTTCACCATGTTGTGCAGGAAGTTGTATGTACCGCGAATTTCCAGACTTGGCATTGGGAACACAGCCACAGCGGCCGCACATCGAAGATTGTCGGACGCCTGGTTCGTACCTGCCGTTCGTGACCAGTCCTTGCCGTAGGTGCCATTGGCATTTAGTTCAAGCCAGGAAGCAGGGGTGACATCGGCCCGCAGATGCAGATTGTAGCCGGTGTGGTAGGAGGTTACAAACTGGTTCTGCATCATGTACTCGTTGCTGCTCCACGACACGCTGGCATCGGCCGTGAGTTTTGTAAAAAGTGAAAGGAAATTCTTCGAAGCGTTGATGCCTCCGCTTGCCGTACGGTTGTGACTGTCACGAAAGATGGACATGCTCTCAGTAGCAGCAGTACTGACGGTGCGCGAGGACAGAACATTGCGTTTGCCCTGACTGTAACTGGCATTGGCGCCAAAGGTAAAGTAACTGAATGGCACTTGTTTGGTGTAGCGCAGATTTGTGCTCCACGACTGGCTCTTGCCAATGACGCCTGATGCTGCCGATGTGTTGCGGTAGTTGGTCTGCACAGGAGTGGTGAGAAGGTCCATCATGTCACCGGCAGAATGGCTGAAACCACTGCTGATGTCCAGTTCTGATGCACCGCTGATGGTGTAGCGCATGGAGGCATGAGGTTCCACAAACAGTTCACCCAGTGTGGTTCGCTTATTGTCGAGCTGCGACATGTATGAAAGGGTGAGCCACCTTAGATTTGTCCCCATCGATGCATAGAATCTTTTATCCCTGGATGTCCATGAAGTGGAAGGGTTGATGCTTGGCACAAGTTTCCATCCGTTCATGCGCTGGTTCTGATCGTCATGATCAGGCTTCATAAGTTCCGTCTCAATGAAATTGTAGTTGGCTTCGAGCGCAACAGGCATGTCAATCTTCCATTTGCTGCCTAACTTGATTTGTAGGGAGGTGCTGTGGCGGGTGTTTACCTGACTGCTCTGACCCGTCTGGGCAATATCGTTCATCGTCAGCAGTACACTTGGCGTACGGGTGAAACCTATGTCACTTGTGAATGTCAGTTTCTTCCTGCCCATACGCACAGTTCCCCACAGGTTGTTCTGCAAATTGACTGAGGTAGATTTTCTGTGTTGCTTCGCCAGCAAGCCATCAGCAACCGAGGAGGAATACACATCGTTGTCGTTTGTGAGGAACTGAGCCTTGGCGCTGAAATTGTCAGAGAAGTAACGATTGCTGGCGTTGTTCTCAAACCTCATGCTGAGCATTGGGCGGTGAGCCCTGGCAAGTGGACTGACAGTCTCGGCAATATGAATGTTCTCACCACCTGCAAAGTAGAACGACTCCGAACTGCCGCTGCTCGTCATGCGGTCGTATGTATAGTCAGCATTTGCCCTTATCTGACGCACACTGTCAAGTTTTTGTACGGCATTGAGGCTGCCATAACCATTTCTGCGATACACCGATTCGCCCACTCCTCCTGCATATTCCTGTTCCCACGCAGGCAGTTTGTCGGTAGCCAACGAGCCGAAGTTATCACCATCATAGTGGTTGACCATGTCATACATGCCCATACTACCGTTGTTGCTGTATTTGGCAGAAGCAAGCAGTTGGAAGTTGTCGGTAAACATCATCTCGGTAGCACCCACGGCACAGAGAAGTTCATCCTCACGCCATCCCACACCAAGTTCAGGCTGTCCGAAAGGTTTGAACTTGGCCTTGTTACTCAGTTTCACATTGATTGCCACAGCATCACTTTCCTCATCGGCATCTATCTTCCGATGCTTGTGGTGCTTCATCACATCCACCTGAGTGGCATATTCGGCTGGAATGTTCTTTGTTGCAAGATTGTAGCGACCACCAAGCATATCCAGACCATCGATATAGAAGTTGGAGATTGCCTTGCCAAGATACTTGATGGTGCCGTTGTCAGCCACATCGATTCCTGGCAACCGTTTCAGTCCGTCCTCAAGAGTCATGTCGCCCTTCCCCAGAAAGGAAGCAAGGTTGTACGAGAGAGTGTCACCAAGCGCAATCAAGGGTTGGGCCTTTACCTTCACTTCCCTAAGCGTTATCCGCTTGTCGGTCAAGGTCATGTCCTGCCTTATGGTTTTCTCCTTTATTTCAAGTTTCACTTCCTCCTTATCATAACTGATGTGGTTGAACTGCAACACAACTTCCGTCCTCGGCATCTCCTTCATTTCCAGAACATACTGTCCCTGAGCATTCGACGAAGTATAAGCAAGTGTTTTGCCGTTGCCCAGGCACTTGATTATCACATCGGCAACGGGAGCATTCTTCAGATTCGTCACATGTCCCGTCACCTTCACCTGAGCCGAAACAGAAAGTGGCAGCAACAACAAGACAAGGGCAATTATTCTGTTATTTGTAATTATTTTACTTAAATATTTTGTCATATAGATTTTTTACATTAATTTTGCCTCCAAAATATAGCCTATGCATTTGATAACCGAAAGGACTTTGAGAGAGTTTTACGAAACACCTGGTAACGAAGCAAGCAAAGATGCTCTTGTCAACTGGGCTAATCATGTGAAGAAAGCCTCGTGGCACAGCCTTGCTGAAATCAAGCAGGATTATGCCTCTGCCGACTATGTTGGCAACGACCGCTATGTATTCAATATTCATGGCAACCAATTCAGACTTGTAGTGCTGATATTGATGGTGAGACAAAAAGTCTTTGTACGCTGGATTGGACGGCATAAGGATTATGATAAGATTGATTGTAAAAACATTTAACAATATATGTAATATGGATAATATAACTAAAATACAATACGAATATGCTTTGCAGCGCATAGAAGAATTGCTTCCTCTTGTTCACGAAGACACTCCGTTTGATGATCCGTCGTCTGTCGAACTTGATATCGTAAGTGATATCGTGGAACATTATGAGCAGATTCATTATCCTGTTGACAAACCAACTTTTGGAAGTTTGATGCGCGAGGCTCTATTCGAAATGGGAATGACTTCCAAGGAACTTGCAAAGCAGGTGGGTGTGAGCGCAAGCAGAATCAGCGACTATCTCCACGACAAGAGCGAACCTTCGCTTTCTACGACACGACTCATCGTCAACATCCTCAAACTTTCTCCCCAAGACGTTCTTGCCATATAAGCCATTGCAGAGGGGGAGAACTATTTCAATTCAAGAGGTTGGTACTTATGACCCTTTGAAGGTACGAACAATCCGCCTATGAAGTTGTAGTTCTCATCTTTTCCGTAGGTAATAACGACTTGCTTAGGTCCCGTCATATAGAACTGAGGGTCAGTTATGTATTGGCGGTTGCCGAATACTTGTTTCTTGTGCTTCAACATCTGATCTCGCGTAGATTTCTCGTAAGGAACAAAGATGTTTTCCATCTTGTATGTCTCTGTATTGAACTTCCCAGTAATAGAACCACCAGAATAGGTAATAGGCACTGCTTCCTGATAAATGGCTATGAGTCGGAATGTGTGGATGCCTTCAGAATCTGAAGCGTATGTCATCAAGCCTGGCAATCCCTGCAACTTCCAAGGGCCTGCTGCCGTAGGGATTTCCTCCGTGTACATCACATTCCATTTCTTACCTCGAAACTCACCATCGGCTTTCTGGCATAGATAACCACAAACGGAGTCGCTTCCTTCCACCATATTCCAAGCAGATTTTTCTGTATTCTCTGTTACCTCATACTGAAGTGGTGGAATAGATTCGAGCGTGGTTGTCTTGCCTTCTGGATAGCCAACCGTAGTCGTAGCGATGTGCATCAAGGCTTCATTCTTCATGAAATAGCTCTTGTCCCATCCTAATTCTTCATCACGATTTACTTGAATGAGGTATCGCTCATAGGCCCATGTCTTCCAAATACCATCACCCACTTGAAGGGCAAGACGGGCGGAATCGGTCACGGCTTCTCCTTTTTCGTCCGTCGTGTTGATTGTGTACTGATAAACTGCCGTAAACTTAGTCTGACACAGAGTGTCAACCTTTTCTGTTGCCTTGGAAGGCATTTGTGCCGATGCTGAAAATGTCATCAGCATTGCTGAGATAATTAATGTTGCTCTCTTCATAATTTTCGGGCTTTATTCCAATTCAAGAGGTTGATACTTGTGGGCTTTGTCGAGTACTGCCACTCCACTTATTACATTTGCCCTTGACTCGAAATCATCATTGAGGATGGTGCAATCAACATCGTTTGGACCAAGTGTTGGAAATGAGAACTTGGGGTTGCTTGCATATATTTTCGAACCAATCGTTTTCTTTCTCAGATTCATCATCTGCTCATGCGTCCGTTTTTGATATTGTTTGGTAACAAGGCGGTTACCACCTCCCGAAGTGGGTACTGACAATACAAAGTACTTTTCATGGATGACAGGCAGCGAATCGTTGTAGAGTGCAACAAATTTGAAGGTGTGAATGCTGTCATTGTCTGAGGCAGACATGATAAGTCCTGGCAATCCATGCAACTTCCAAGGTCCTGCCGTCGTTGGTATGTTTTCGTCATAAAGTACATTCCACTTCTTGCCCCGATACTCTCCAGTTGCACTTTTCCAATTATGGTCGAAGTCTTTATTGTCTTCATCCAATGTCCATTCGATGGTTCCCATGTCCTCAACGGTCTCATAACAATATGGAGCGATGGCTTCGTGAATTGTGCGCTTTCCTTCTGGATGTCCGCTCACAATGGTCTCGACATGCATCAGGGCCTCCTGATTCAAGACATCCACAATGTGTTCTCTATTATGGTCACGAAGGTGGAGAACCCGCATATATGGCGTGCACTTCCAGTAGCCGTCACCGACTTGCAGGGCAAGCAAGATACTGTCGGTCACTTCCTTTCCCGTATGGTCGGCGGTACGGATGGTATAGTCGTACACGGCTGTGAACTTCGACATACAAAGCGTGTCCAACGCCATCTCAAAATCTTCACTGTAAGTTTGTGCCGATGCTGAAAAAGTCATCAGCAAGGCAGAGATAATTAGTGTTGCTTTCATCATTATGTTTTATGTGTGGGTTAGTTTACTTTTGTATGTGTATGCGCTATCGCATAATGGTATATTCATCATGATGCTATCACTAATGCATTATAAATGTATCGCAGCATGAAATGATGGTTTCATGGCATGAAATGACGATATTGCGACTTGATACGACGATTTCATGCCTCAATACCACATTTTTTGGGGTGGACATCGTCATTTCCAATCCGTCCTACTCAACTACTGTCTTCTGACTATGTCTCTACTAATAGTTGAGTTTACGGAATTCCTATTCATTATTCCAAGTCAAGCGGTTGGAAAGCATTTGGATGCATATTGAAAGAATGACCATTGATGATAGGCCTTTGTTCATCGCCATCCTGTAAAATCGTCACATCCTTAATCATGTTCTCATGAATAAGACTCATCGTAGAATTGAGATGAGCAGGGTCAGTAAGGGTCTTGTTGCGATACTTGACAAACTTGCTGCGACTCAGGTTCAAGTCTGTCGGCGAAGAACTATACACGATTGGTACTGCTTTCTGTTTCAGTGATTGCAGTTCAAAACAGTGGATTTCATCTGCCTCAGCCTTCACTATCAAGCCTGGACAGCCATACAGGCACCAAGGTCCTACCATGGTTGGCATCTCTTCGGTGTACCATGCGATCCATTCCCTACCTCTAACTTTTGCTGTCGCTTTTTGGCACAGAAAGCCCATGATGGTCAGCGTGTCATCATCAATTTGCCAGTTGATGGTTTTCTTCTCCTCCTCGGTCACATAGTCGGTAACAAGTACAGTTTCGCGAATAGTCACCTTGTCGGCAGATGGATGACCAACATACACTGATGGGATATTCAGTTTCTGCTCGTCTAATGCAGCTATGAGTTCTTTTCTCGTCTTGTTTTCATGTTGCATGGCATCCAGATAACCTGTGCTCCAAGTTGTCTTATCACCCACCAACACGGCAAGACGGTAATGTTCATCCACCTTTGTGCCATTCTTGTCAGCAGTGTGGCAAGTGTAGTCGTATGCCACCACAATGTTTGAGGTGTCGATGCTGTCCTTTGTCTGTGCCCATCCGCATACTGTGATAAGCATCATAAGCATTAATAAGATTGATTTATTCATAGCGAACAATTTGATGATTTGGCGGCAAATATACTGTTTTTTCTCTAAAAGCGGCCATTTTCTTTGTTTGCAATTTGTTCGCATTTTCATCCAGCCCCCCCAAAGCGACAGCTTATTCAAAAAAAAAAGACAACAAACACTCGGCTGTCAGTTGAAATGTTTGTTGTCGATATAGACTTCTATCAGTTCGGTCAGCCCCGACTCGTTGTCGGGTATGAGGTCGATGTCGGCTATTGCGGCGGGTATGAGGCACGACTGGCCTTCGCACAGCTGGATGGTGCTGCCGGGGTAGATGTCGGACTGGGGGATGCTGGAAAACAGCGGCTGCGAGGTCTTGCGTGTATGGATTTTGCAGTTGCCATGCAGACATATATATATAATAAAGGAGTCGTACTTGAAGAGCTTGCGATGGAACGAGCGGGTGATGTTGAGTATCTTCACCGTGAAATAGGGGCACTGGGTGATGGCTACGGGGTCGTTGATTCGGTCGAGGTAGTCGGTGCGGTAGGTGGGGTACATACGGAAGTCAATGGCATCGGCTGCCTCGGCTGTGTGCAGCTGCCGTGGACGGCCATCGAGCCCGGGGCGGTTGTAGTCGAAGATTCGGTAGGTGATGTCGCAGTTCTGCTGGACTTCTGCCAGGCGGATGCCGCCACAGATGGCATGCACCCTTCCTGCGGGGATGAAGAACACATCGCCCTGCTTGACTTCGTGGCGTTGGAGCACCTCGCAGATGGTTCCGTCCTCGATGCGCTTCTGGTACTCATACTTCGAAATCGTCTGGTTGAATCCTGAATAGAGGTGTGCTCCCGGCTCGGCATCCATCACGAACCACATCTCGGTCTTCCCGAGCGAGCCGTGGCGCTGCATCGCAAGGTCGTTGTCGGGATGCACCTGGATACTCAGGTCGTCCCTTGCATCGATGAACTTCACCAGGAGGGGGAACCGGCGGCCGTACATCTTCGCCACCTTCTTGCCAAGCAGGCGCTCGCCATATTCTTCGACAAGTTGTCCGAGGGTTCTGCCGGCAAATGCTCCATCGGCCACCACCGACTCCTTCTGCGGAACGGCGCTGACTGTCCAGTCTTCACTTCCCCACACCAGTGTGAAGTGGTTTTGATTGAATCGTAATGGATAGAACATTTGCTTTGAGTGAAAAGTGAAAAGTGAAGAGTGAAGAGTGAAGAGTGAAGAGTGAAAAGTGAAAAGTGAAGAGTGAGGCTGATGCCACCCACGCCAACGGCTAATGGCTAATGGCTAATGGCCAACGGCTAATGGCTAACGGCTAATGGCTAATGGCCAACGGCTAACGGCAGACAAACGGGCTGTCGATGTCGCAGAGCCGTGGGTGGTGGCTGTCCTTGTCACTCAGAATGCGGTCGGCAGTTGGCACCTGCCAGTCGATGCCGAGGTCGGGGTCGTCCCATGCTATTGCGCCCTCGCTCTGTGGGGCATAATAGTTGTCGCACTTGTACTGGAACACTGCCTCGTCGCTGAGCACGGCGAAACCGTGGGCGAAGCCGCGTGGGATGAAGAACTGGCGATGATTGTCCTCGGTCAGTTCCACGGCTACATGCTGCCCGAAGGTGGGGCTGCCCTTGCGGATGTCCACTGCCACATCAAGCACCCTGCCCCTGACCACTCGCACCAGTTTTGCCTGTGCGAAGGGGGGACACTGGAAATGGAGTCCGCGGACGACGCCGGCACATGAGCGGCTCTCATTGTCCTGCACAAACTGCACCTTGGCTACTTTCTCGTCGAACTCGCGCTGCGAGAAGGACTCAAAGAAATAGCCACGCGCATCGCCAAAGAGTTTCGGCTCGATTATCTTTACACCTTCAATCGGTGTATCTGTCACTGTTATCATCGTTTTTCAGTTTTTTTTGACCTTCTCCCTGCCTCTTACTTCCAGGACGGGGGGAGCTGTTACTGACCGTCACGATAGAAGTCGAGCGCCTCGTTCACTTGTTCACGGGTGATTGGGCGGCCGATGCGTACACGGCCAAGTCCGCTGAGGAGTGTGCAGCGGATTGTGTCGTATGAGTTTTTCTTGTCGTGGGTGACATAGTTGAAGATTTGCTCATAGTCGTCGCACGTGATGTCCATCTTGCCGTAATGTTCGGTGAGGAAGCGGACGACTGTGTGCATCAGTTCTGTCGGGAACTCATAATAGGCAGCCGACAGATAGAGTTCGCAGATCATGCCCCATGCCACGGCATAGCCATGAAGCACAGGCGTGCCTTTGTCCATGGCGAAACTCTCGAACGCATGGCCGATGGTGTGGCCGAAGTTCAGAGCCTTGCGCACGTCCTTCTCGTGGATGTCCTTCTCGACAAACATTTTCTTCACCCCGATGCTGCGACGCACCATGCGGTCCATTGCAGTGTAGTCGATGTTGTCAATGTCGAAAGCAAGGAGTTCGTCGAGCATGTCGGACTTCGAGAGCAGTCCGTGTTTCAGCATCTCTGCATATCCCGACAGAAGGTTCTCCCTGTCGAGTGTCTGCAAGAACTTGGTGTCCAGAATCACGCGGGCAGGTTCGGCGAAGACTCCGATTTCATTTTTCAGTCCTGCAAAGTTCACTCCCGTCTTGCCTCCGACCGAAGCATCAACCATTGCCAGCAGTGTGGTCGGGATGTTGATGTACTTGATGCCCCGCTTGAATGTGGATGCGACGAAACCGCCCAGGTCTGTAACCATGCCGCCACCGATGTTGACCACCACGCTCTGGCGAGTGGCACCATGTTCGGTCAGCTGTCGCCACACGGTCTGAGCTGTATCAAGATTCTTGTTTACATCGCCTGCCGGAATCACGATGTGGCAGGCACCTTGCAGACTCTCGAGCCCGCTGACCAATGGCCAGCAGAGCTCGTGAGTGTGTTCATCTGTCAGAATAAATACTTTGTCGTATGCCATTTACTTTTATTTAACAATTACGAATCCACCATTGTGAAGCATGTGAACCTTCACCTTCTTTGGATCCTTAATCTTTAATTCTGTGCGCTGTGGTTCGCTGTCAGCCTTGTCACTGTAAAGTGTAACCACATCGCCTTTCTTTACGAAACGAGAGAGGTCGAGCACCTTGTCGCATTCGTCGCTTGCATTGTTGCCCGCAATGTACCACTTGCCCGAGTTCTGGCGTGCCAATACGGCAAACTGACCAGGGTAACCAGCGACATACTTTGTGTCGTCCCAAGTTGTAGGCACCTGCTTCATGAAGTCGATGCTGACCTGAGGAGCGCCACCTTCGCTCTCTGGAAGCATGTTCTCAGGGGTGACGGCGAAGTTCTGGATTGGGTTCTGGAAAAGCACTGCCTGAGCCAGTTCGTGACAGTCAGTTGTTGTACGCTTTGGTCCACGCTTGTTGCCACGGCCGAGCTGACGGTTGAGGAATGAACCACCCCACTCCATGCAGCCCACTGCATTGCGGATGAATGGATGTGTGCTGGTATCCTTTGCCTCCTTGTCGCAAGCGCCCTGTGAGAACACGAGGTTCTCGGATGCAAGCACTGCCTCGCTGCCCACATAGTTTGGATAGAGCATTTCCCATCCACGAGGGAGGGTGCATCCGCGGCAGATGACCATGAGGTCGTTGTCGTATGCATCACTGAACACTTCTTCATACTGGCGGAATGTCTCCTGCTTGTCGCCTCCCCAGAAGTCAACCTTTATACCCTTCACACCGTTCTTCTTCATCCAGCGCATCACTTCCTTGCGGCTGATTGAGTTGTCCATCTTGTTGATTGGGCTCTGCACGATGTCGTTCCAGTAACCACTTGAACTGAACCACAGGAACACATCGACATTCTTGATGTGAGCATACCGGATGAGGTCTTCCATCTTCTTGTAGCCGAGTTGTTCGTCCCACCCTGCATCGATGAGGATGTACTGGTAACCGAGTTGGCTTGCAAGGTCGATATATGCACACTGGTCGTTCCAGTTCATGCTGGCATCCTGCCAGACAATCCAGCTCCATGTGCTCTTGCCAAACTTGAACTCCTTCTTAGGGTAAGTGCGGAGAAGTATTTCATCATCGCCTGTTTCAGGGTTTTGTTCTGCGCCATATTTTGGAGTAAGAGTGTTCCAAGGAGCAGTTGTCTCAACGATTGGAGCAAGTGTCTTACCTACCGTGATGGTACGCCAAGGAGTTGCGCCTGGGAGTGCAAATGCAGGTTCGATGGTTCCGTTGCCGTTGTTTTCTTCTGGCATTGGGAAATCGACCGTGTACATGTTGCCCTCCTTCAAGTCGCTGAGTCGGCATCCGCAGTAGCGGCTGTCGTTGCCAGTCTCACTAACGAGCACCCATCCGTCTTCGCCCACCTTGAACAGGCAAGGGAAGGTGAAGCCGTGACGAGCCTTTGACTCTGCGAGTGGACGGTCATAACTGTAACCCTCTTCATAGCTTGGCTTAGTACGCTTCCAGCCAACCATTGCATCGCTCTGAGGACACATGAAGGTTGTGGTCTGCATTGGGAAACGGAAACCAGTCTCTTCGTTCATGATGCGGATGCTGCCTGTATCGCCGTGACGAGGAATTTCATAACGGAAAGCAATGTCGTTGTTGCTCACATAGAACACGATGTCCATCTGACGCTGACGACGGCCCTCGCCTGCCTTTAAGCAGAAGTTATAGACATTTGCTTCATATTCGATTTGACTCTTCTTGATGCGGGTCATCGCATATTTCTTTTCGACATGAGTTGTCTGCACCTTACTTGGATCGGGTTCGCGCACCGAGAGGCCTGTACTGAAATCGCCGATATTGCTCTTGAATCCGAGTGGAGACTCTTCAAGCATTTTCTTTTCATCGTACGACACAGAGTACACTGGCTGACCGTTTCTGAGGTCGAGGTCAACTTTCAGTCGTCCGTCAGGACTGCTCACGGTTGCCACCTGTGCCATCATCGATGAGCACATTGCAAATAATGCCGAGCAAAGGATGCTCTTAATAATAGCTTTGTTCATTGTAAATTTGAATTTGACTTATTAATACTAATTGTTGAGTTTCACATTACACACTGTTTTATACATTGGTTGGTTCATGCCAAGGGGTTCAGGCTTGAAGCAAATCCTTATATGCATCCAGCGCCTTATAAATGACTTCGACCGCCTCGTCAAGTGTACAAGGCATCTGACCACCAGCTGCATTGAGATGACCTCCGCCGTTGAAGAAATCGGCAGCCACCTTATTGGCAGGGAAGTCGTCAACACTGCGCAGCGAGCACAGTATGCGTGGTTTTTCAGTATCTTCACGAAGGAAAATGCAGAGTTTAGTGCCCTTGATTTCAAGTGGCATATTGACCACCCCCTCCGTATCTCCCTTCAAATACTGGAACTGGTTGAGTTCATCTTTTGTCAGTGTAAAGAATGCTGCATGATATTCCGGAAGCACCTTCAACTTCTGGCTCAGTATGTAGCCAAGAAGACGGAAACGGCCTTCTGTATAGTTGTTGTAGATGTTTCGTATGATTTTGTCCTTGTCAATGCCTTTTTTCAGTAGTTCTGCAATGATGAGGAAGATGTCAGGGTCGTTGGAATTAAACGAGAACTTACCTGTGTCAGTACACATTCCTGCATAAATGTCCTCTGCCCCAGCCTTCGTCAGTTGTGACAAACCGCCCATAGAGTCGATGAGTCGGAACACGAGTTCGCTGGCGCTACTTACTGACGGATAAGAGATTGTCAAGTCGCAGAATTTGCTTGGATTAAGGTGATGATCAATCATCATCTTCTTTGCCTTTGACATCACGACAGGGTCGGCAAGGTTGTCCATGCGCTTAGGCTCGTTCAAGTCAAGGCACAGGATGAGGTCAGCGCGTTCGATAAACATCTTTGCCTTGGCATAGTGCCGGTCATACATTATGATCTGGTCGGCATCCTTCATCCATTTCAGGAAATCAGGGAAATAGTTTGGCACCACTACCCTCACATCCTTACCTTTCTTCCTGAGGTATTCATACATGCCAAGCGACGACCCGATGGCATCTCCGTCAGCTGATGCATGAGTGACGATTACCACATTGCGGCAGTGCTCAAACATCCGCTTTGCTTCCTCAACTTCAATATGTGATATTTTCTGTGTAAGCATAATCGCATTGTTGTGTCTGGACACTACCAATTGAGCCGACTCGAGGGCGCAAGCATCCAGAACAGGAGAAATTGTACTTAAATACAAGTGCAAAGATAGGAATTATTTGTCAAATGTCAATTAATAATTGCAAATTATTGCACTTATCACTTTGCCAAGTTGCAAATAAATAGTATCTTTGCACCATTAACACATAAAGTAAAAGTCACATGATAGTTTCTCCATCACTTCTTGCAGCCAACTTTGGGCATATAGCAAGAGAAATCGAAATGATCAACGAAAGTGAAGCCGACTGGTTACATCTCGACATCATGGACGGAGTATTTGTCCCTAACATCAGCTTTGGATTCTCCGTGCTGGAAGCTGTTGCCAAGCGCACACAGAAGCCGCTCGATGTCCATTTGATGATTGTCCAGCCCGAAAAATACATTGCACGCCTTGCGAAGCTCGAAGTCTCCATCGTGAATGTCCACTACGAGGCTTGTCCTCATCTCAACAAAGTCATCCAGATGATTCACGATGCCGGAATGAAGGCAGCAGTGACACTCAACCCTGCCACACCAGTGTGCATGCTTGAGGACATCATTCAGGATGTTGACATGGTGCTGCTCATGACTGTCAATCCAGGCTTCGGCGGACAGAAGTTCATCGAGCACTCCATCGACAAGGTCAAGGTTCTCCGTCAGTTGATTGAGCGGACAGGTTCAAAGGCACTCATACAGGTTGACGGCGGAGTCAATGCCGAGACCGCACCTCGTCTGGCAGAAGCAGGCGTCGATGTACTGGTGGCAGGCAGCTACATTTTCGATAACCGCTATCCAAAGGCACGAATCAAGGAACTCAAAGCCCTGTCGTAATCCAGCACGACAGACGCGCCACGCAACTTGTGCAAGCAGAGCACCTGCGGAAATCATAAAACTTATCAACAACACGATGAAAAAACTTATATATATAATAGGAGTACTGGCACTCGCATTCACTTCGTTCACAGTGATGAGCTGTGATGACGACGAGACTTACGCCGACAAGAAAGACAAAGAGAAGCGAAGCATCAACAAGTTTATCGAGGACAACATCGTCTGCGGTCCCATCACCGTCATCAGCGAGAAGCAGTTTATTGCACAGGACTCAATGACCGACACAGCACGCAACGAGTTTGTGCTGTTTGAAGACGATGGCATCTACATGCAAATCATTCGCCGTGGCGAAGGAAAGTCCATGGCACAGATGGCAAAGGAACAATCGACCGACAGCACCATATCGAAAGTGCTGCTCTGCCGCTTCATGGAATACGACATTCAGAATGGCTACATTGCCTGCGACAACATATTCGACGACATCGGTCTCACCAGCGAACTTTCAACAGGCAACAACAGTTCCACCGACAAGATGCTCTGCAAATACACCCACCAGGGCCGTTCCTACACTGCATCATTCACCGAAGGTTCAATGTTCCGCAAATACGGTTCAGTTGTGCCAAAGGGCTGGCTCAAGCCACTCGACTACATTCTGCTGACCCGCATGGCAGGCAAAGAGGCAAAAGTCCGCCTCATCGTTCCTCACTCATCGGGCACAAGCGATGCATCGGGCTATGTCCTGCCAATGTATTATGAAATCAACTACATGCTGGGCCTGTAAGCATTTATAGTTAAGGTTACACTAATAACAGAATACTATATGAGTTTAATTAAATCTATTTCCGGCATCCGAGGAACTATCGGAGGCGCCGCAGGAGAGGGTCTTAACCCACTCGACATTGTGAAATTCACATCGGCTTATGCCACACTGATTCGCCGCACTACTACCGTCAAGAGCAACAAAATTGTTGTTGGCCGTGACGCACGCATCTCAGGCGAAATGGTAAAGAATGTAGTCTGCGGAACATTGATGGGCATGGGATTTGATGTTGTCAACATCGGTCTCGCATCAACTCCAACTACCGAGATTGCAGTAGTCATGGAAGGTGCATGTGGTGGTATCATCATCACTGCAAGTCACAACCCACGCCACTGGAATGCACTGAAACTCCTCAACCATCGTGGAGAATTCCTCAATGCCATCGAGGGCAACCAGGTGCTGACCATTGCAGAGCAGGAAGACTTCGACTATGCAGAAGTTGACCAACTTGGCAAATACCGCGAGGACGACACATACAACCAGCGCCATGTTGACATGGTTCTCAACCTCCCACTCGTTGACATTGAAGCCATTCGTGAAGCACAGTTCCGTGTTGCATTCGATTCAGTGAATTCCGTCGGTGGCATCATTCTGCCAATGCTGTTCAAGGCTCTCGGTGTGGAGTCTGTCACCCCACTCTACGACGACCCAACTGGCGACTTCCAGCACAACCCAGAACCACTGGAAAAGAACCTCGGCGACATCATGAACCTGATGAAGCAAGGCAACCACGATGTTGCATTCGTTGTTGACCCTGATGTTGACCGACTCGCAATGATATGCGAAGACGGCAAGATGTACGGCGAAGAATACACACTCGTCACAGTTGCCGACTATGTTTTGAGCAACACACCAGGCAACACAGTGAGCAATCTCTCTTCTACTCGTGCCCTGCGCGATGTCACTCGCAAGTATGGCATGGAATACAATGCCGCAGCAGTGGGTGAAGTCAATGTCGTAACCAAGATGAAGGACACCAACGCCATCATCGGAGGCGAAGGCAACGGCGGAGTCATCTATCCACAGGCACACTATGGCCGCGATGCACTGGTTGGCATAGCACTGTTCCTCTCTCATCTGGCACACAAGGGCTGTACAGTCAGCGAACTTCGCAAGACTTACCCTGAGTACCAGATTGCAAAGAACCGTATCGACCTCGACCCAACTACCGATGTTGACGCAATCCTGACAAAGGTAAAGGACATGTTTACCAACGACCCTAATGTCCAGGTCAACGACATCGACGGTGTCAAGATTGACTTTGAAGACAAGTGGGTTCACCTCCGCAAGTCAAACACCGAGCCAATCATCCGCGTTTATAGCGAAGCATCCACTATCGAGGCTGCTGACGAAATTGGCAGACGCATCATGGATGTTGTATATTCAATGAAATAAGGTCAGCTCACTCACACGCCCTGCTGTTCACACACTACATCGTTCTGAACACGCTCGGCCGTGACACATATCAAACGACAAGCGCATCTTCCATCGACGGAAGATGCGCTTGTCTGTTTTAATTCAAGTGTGTAATTGTCACTTCACAAACTTTTAATTCAAGTGTGTAAATGTCACTTCACGAACTTATAGATGCAGGTGTGGCTGTACTTCTCACCAGGGTTGAGCACCACCGAAGGGAATTCAGGATGATTTGGTGAGTCTGGGTACATCTGTGATTCAAGGGCGATGGCAGTACGCGCTCCAGTATAAATCTGGATGCCAGGGTGGTTGTTCCACACCTCCATCTTGCGACCTGATTCAGGAGCGAAGAGTGTGACAACCTTTTCCACTGCATTTGCCTTTGAGTGAGTCAGGCAGAAGTTGTGGTCATACTGTGCAACCTTGCCTTCTGGGATTTCCTGACGAGGACCGAATGGGAATCCAAAACCACGGCCAGCGACGATGCGGTCGCCCAGTGTCACAGTGTTGCGGAAGTCATAAGGAGTACCCTCCACAGGAAGCAACTTGCCAGAAGGAATGCCGCCACGGTCAACCTCAGTGATTGCATCAGCATTGACAGTCAGCTGGTGGGTCATGATGTCACCACTGCCGATTCCGTTGAGATTGAAATATGAGTGAGTGGTCATGCTGACAACTGTTGGAGCATCAGTTGTTGCCTCATACTCTACAGAGAGTCCGTTGTCCTTTGTAATGGAATAAGTGAGATAGGTTGTCAGTGTTCCAGGGAAGCCATCGGTTCCATCAGGCAGGACACACTTCAACACCAGTTTCTTCCCAGAAGCCTTCACAACTTCCCACACCTGGTGGTCAAAGCCCTTTGTACCTCCGTGCAGAGTATGCTGACCCTGATTGCGAGTCACCTGATACTGCTTGCCGTTGAGAGTGAACTGTCCGTTGGCAATGCGGTTGGCATAACGACCGACTGACGGTCCCACCATACCGAGATTGTAGTTCAGATAATGATGGATGTCAGAATAGTTGGTTACAAGATTGGCATACTTGCCGTCCTTGTCGGGAGCATAGAGCGACACGATGAAGCCACCGTAGTTTGTAATCTGCGCAGCAATCGTACCGTTTGTAATGGTGTAGAGTGCAACTGCACGACCGTCAACGATGGTGTCGAATGGTTCGGCCGACATCACAGGGATGTCGCTCTTGGCATTTACACAAAGCGATGCACCCATGAGGCACAAGCCCAGTGCACAGGTCTTTATGACCTGGAAAAATCTGAAAGTCTGTTTCATGTCAATAGTTTTTTATGGTTTTATGATTTGATTATCTTCACGGCAATTAGGAGGCGATGCTACATGACATCTGCATTTCACATCAGAATACTGCGTGCAAAATTAGTGTTTTTCAATGACCTGACAAAACAATCGGCAAGGTTTTATTGCGATGGTGGCGATAATTCACGCGAACATTTGGTCGTAAAGTGAAAAATGCATACCTTTGCACTAAATATTCAATCACCACTGACAAGGTATAGGCACATGGCAACACTCACACCATATATGGATGTACAGGGACTCGGCAAGCGAATCGGCGACCGGGTGCTCTTCCACGACATTTCTTTCACAATCAACGAGCGCGAACACATCGGGCTCATTGCTAAAAACGGAACAGGAAAATCCACACTGCTGTCCATACTCAGCGGTGATGAAGGCTATGACGAGGGACGAATCATCTTCCGCAACGACCTGAAAGTCGGATATCTCGAGCAGACACCTGTGTTCGATTCCCAGTTCACAGTGCTCGATGTTGTAAAGGCTGTATGCCACAACCACCACGATGACTCAGAGGAAGCACGCGAACTGATGGCAAAGCAGATGCTCACACAGCTGAAAATAACCAACTTCAACCAGAAGACCAGTGAACTCAGTGGCGGACAGGTGAAGCGTGTGGCACTCGCCAAAGTACTCGTACAGGAACCCGACATGCTGATACTCGACGAGCCGACCAACCATCTTGACCTCGAAATGATTGAATGGCTGGAAAACTACCTGAGCCGCACCACCATGGCAATACTCATGGTCACACACGACCGCTATTTCCTCGACCGCATCTGTTCACAGATTATCGAAATGGACGATTCACGCATCTACACCTATAAAGGCAATTACAGTTACTACCTCGAGAAACGCCAGGAACGACTCGACAACCTGTCGAACGAAATCACACGCGCCAACAACCTCTACCGCACCGAACTCGACTGGATGCGACGCATGCCATGCGCCCGCGGACACAAGGCCCGCTACCGCGAAGAGGCTTTCTATGAACTCGAAAAGATTGCAAAACAACGCATCAACGAGCGAAATGTCCGTCTGGAAATGAGCGGCGGCTACATCGGCAACAAGATTTTTGTGGCAAAGGACGCATCAAAGGCATTTGGCGACAAGGTCATACTCGACCATTTCGACTACACCTTCTCACGATACGAAAAGATGGGTATCGTCGGCAACAACGGGGCAGGCAAATCGACATTCATCAAGACCCTGCTCGGACTCGAACCACTCGACGAAGGCAAGTTCGATGTCGGCACAACCGTCCGCTTCGGCTATTATTCACAAGAAGGAATGCCATTCAACAAGGAGCAGAAAGTCATCGACGCAGTGCGCGACATTGCCGAATATGTCGAGATGGGCGACGGCGAGCGCCTCAGCGCAAGCCAGTTTCTGCAACACTTCCTGTTCTCACCCCAGGAGCAGCACACCTATATATATAAATTAAGTGGTGGCGAGCGGCGCAGACTCTACCTGTGCACAGTACTGATGCGCAACCCCAATTTCCTCATCCTCGACGAACCGACCAACGACCTCGACATCGTAACACTGCAAATACTTGAAGACTACCTTGCCAAATTCCGCGGCTGCCTCATCATCATCAGCCACGACCGCTACTTCATGGACAAGGTTGTCGATCACATACTCGTGTTCCACGGCAACGGACAAATACAGGATTTCCCAGGCAGTTACTCACTGTACAGGGAAAGTAAGAACCAGGCCTCCCCTACCCGTCTCCCCCGAGGAGGAGCAGACCATACGGACGAGAAGACCTCCCCACGTGCAGGACGAGATGTGGCTGAACCAATGGCAAATGGCCAAGAGCCAGTGGCAAAGAAGAAGAAACTGTCCTACAAGGAGAAGCACGAATTTGAACAGCTCACCATCGACATCGACCGTCTGGAAGCCGAAAAGAAACGGATTGAGGCAGAACTCAGTAGCGGCACCATCTCCACCGACAAAATTATTGAGCACTCCAAACGACTGCCACTCCTCAACGACGAACTCGACGAGAAATCAATGCGTTGGCTTGAACTGAGCGAAATCGAAGGATAAGAAGTAAAGGTTTACCCCCCTACATAACATTCCATAGAGGTATGTCCGCTTTGACACACCTCTATTTTTTTATTGAACCCTGACATTTTCTCCCGCTGCCACACCTGTTTTCCCTTTCGATGAAACAGATGAGACAAGCAAGTGTGGACACAGTACTCCGCATAGAGTACAGCAGTACTCCGTGGGGAGTACTGCTGTACTGCACAGGAAGTACTGGCCTTACGCGCAGTCGTGCAGCATGTCGTAAAATGTACATGTAAACACCCATATACCATCGCGAATGGAGGCATCAGCAGCAGTGCGACAGCACCACTTACACCCGTTTGCACAACTTTTCTACAAATAATTGCGACAAATCATTAAACCTTTTTAAGAAATCGTATTCAATACTATCGGAAACATAATTTCAAAACAATGAAACAAATATTTACATTAACACTGATGCTCATGCTGGCAGTATTCACAGCCAGCGCACAGACTTCCTCAAACGGAAAGAAACAGAGCAAAGCCAATGTGACTGGCTTCGTGAAAGATTCAGAAAGTGGTGAGGCAATGGTACGCGCCACTATTCAAGTAATGTCTCAGGACACAACCACAATGGTTGCCGGAGGCGTAACAAACACAATGGGTGGATACACACTCAAGAATGTGGTAGAAGGTAACTACATCGTAAAGATATCTTACCTCGGCTATCACAATTTCTTCCGTGCCATCACCATCAAGAACGGTGAAACAATCCACAATGTAGGTACAGCTCTGCTTATCCCTAACACAGTCCTTATCGAAGGTGCTGAAGTTGTAGGTAAACTGCCACAGATGGAAGTCAAGGAAGACACCATCGTGTTCAATGCTGATGCATTCAAGGTTCCAGAAGGTAGTGTCCTCGAAGACCTCGTAAAGAAGCTCCCAGGTGCACAGGTTGACAGCAATGGCGACATCACAATCAACGGTAAGAAGATCACAAAGATTCTCGTCGGTGGTAAGGAATTCTTCGGCAACGACAAGAGCATGTCAATGAAGAACCTCCCAACTGAAATCATCGAGAAGGTCAGCACATACGACAAGGCTTCTGATAACGAACGACTCACTGGCATCCAGGATGGTAACGAAGAGACAGTCATCGACCTCACCATCAAGAAGGGTATGCAGAAGGGTTGGTTCGGTAACATCAGCGCCGGTATCGGTACTGAAGACCAGTTTGCAAACCGCATCATGGTCAACCGCTTCCAGGACAACTTCCAGGCTTCAATCATCGGCAACCTCAACTCAAACGGAGGTGGCGGTATGGGCATGGGCCGTGGCGGTGCAGGCAAGATGCTCAACGGAAGCCTCGGTCTCAACCTCGTAGCCTCTATGGACGACAAGTACGAAATCGGTGGTAATGTCCGCTACAACAGCAGCAACAGCAAGAACAACACGCGTACTGCTGCCGAAAACTATCTGACAACCAACAACACCACTCGTTCATTTACCGACAACTTAAACAAGAACGAAAACTTCAGCGACCAGGCAAATGCAGAATTCAAGATTGAAGTACAACTTGACTCTGCCACTACACTCCTCGTCCGTCCTGTTATCGGTATTGGCAACAATGGTTCAAACAGCACAGGTAAAGGTGCTACTTACGACACAGACCCTTATGAGTTCAACCAAATCACCAACCCACTCAATCAGTGGGATGATGTCAAGAGCCTCATGTACGATGCCATCGTAAACTATCAGACATCAGCTAACCGCAACCGTACTGACAGCAAGAATGCAAGTGCAAACTTCACTCTCAGTCATCGTTTCAAGAACAAGCGCCAGAGAAACCTCTCAATCAACGGTAGCTTCAACTATCAAAAGAGCGAAGGACCAAGCTACAGTTCATCCTTCAACAACTACTTTAAGGAAACCAACCCACTGGCTAAGGATGTGTTAGTATATCGCTACACTAAGACTCCAAATGACAATTTATCATTCGGTATCGGTGCTACATACAGCGAGCCAATCGCACAGAACCTGATTCTTCAGTTCTCATACAACTATCAGTACAGCAAGCGCACAAGCGACAGAAACACATACGACATGGGTTCTGAGTCTCAATACAAGATCAACAACCCACTCCCAACACCAGAACAGGTATTAGCACTCAAAGACAACCTCGAGCAGCTCCTCGGTTATCTGCCAAACGACTACGAAATGTATCTCGACTCAGCATTGAGCGCAAACAGCCGTGATGTCAACCAGAACCACAACTTCAACCTCCAGTTGCGTTGGAACACTAACTTCATCACTTCTTCCGTTGGTGTACAGTTGCAGATGCAGCCACAGGATGTAAACGGACGAAACATGTACCAAGTCGTTGACGAAAACGGAAACTATGTTATGAATGACGCTAATGAATATGTCATTGCATCAGAAATCCTCAACAAGAAGCGTAACCAGATTCGCGTTTCTCCTACAATCAACTTCCGTTATCGCTTCAACCGTCAGAACCAGTTGAACTTCACATACCGTGGTAACATGCAGCAGCCATCACTCGACAACCTGTACTTCAGCAACTTGGAGAACCGCAACAGCTGGCGCCTTGCTAACGCAGACTTGAAGTCTTCATTCACAAACAACTTCAACCTCAACTGGAACAACTATCTCACTGCTACAATGCAGACCATCTTTGCTAACTTTACATTCAGCAACACAATGAATGGCATCACCAGCAAGACATACTACGATGCACTCCGTGGTAAGACAATCAGCACACAGGAAAACATCAACGGACAATGGAATGTTAACGGTTCCATCGGTTTCAACTCACCACTCTTCGCTAACGAACGATTCATGCTCAACTCTTCAATCAATGCTGGTTACAACAACAATGTTGGCTACATCCAGCAACTGAAGGCAGGAGAAACAATCCAGCGTCCTGAAAACATGGAAACATTGAAGAACTATACAAACAATCTCAACCTCGGTGGAAATCTCAGCATCACATTCCGCACAGAATTCTGGGATGTACGCGCCACAGGAAATCTCCGTTACAACCATCAGGACACAAAGTTCAAGACAAATGTATCAAGTCCTAACACATACGACTTCAGCTACGGTGTCGAATCTAACGGAAACTTCGAGAACGGATGGGGATATGCAACAAACTTCAGCATGAGCTGCCGTCGTGGTTACAGCAGTAAAGATGCTAACACAACTGAAGCAATCTGGAACGCACAGGTTAGCTACCGCTTCCTCAAGGGTCGTGCAGCAACAATCAGCCTCCAGGCATACGACATCTTGAACCAGCGCAGCAACTTCAGCCGTACAATCAGTGCAATGTCTCGTACAGACCGATGGACTGAATCAGTCAACAGCTACCTCATGCTCACATTCCAGTACCGTTTCAACTTCTTCGGATCTGCTTCAGGTCGTCGCGAACTCCGTGCACAGCGTGCAGGCATGGGCGGTGGAATGCCTATGGGCGGCGGTATGATGGGTGGCGGTATGCCAATGGGCGGTGGAATGCCTATGGGTGGCGGTATGCCAATGGGCGGCGGACGCTTCTAATCCCAACATCAACCACACACAATCCAACAGATTTTAATTCTCATATTAAAATATCCTGATACCATTTAACACGAAGAAAGCGGGTAAGTCGGAACGGCCTACCCGCTTTCATTTTGTTTGTTCAATTGTTGTACTTACTGACAACTTGCAGCTGTCACCAAGAACCCAACAAGGGTTTAGTAAGTGATGAGTGGTTCAAGAGTCTTTGCCTGTTCAATCATCTTTTCCAGTTCTGACACAGCAGGCACACGGTTACAGAGGTTCTTTGCCTCATTGACCTCGACCAACTTTGGCTGGAGATTTGCAGGAACACGATGACGGAATTCCTTAACAGTGTCAACGCCTGCTGCCTCAAGCAGTTCAGCAAACTGTCCAGCAATGCCCTTGATGCGGAAGAGGTCGGCATGGTTAGTCCATTTCAGAATCAGTTTCTCACTGATGCCAGTCTTCTCAGCCATTTCTGCACGACCTTTCTTTGTAGCACACATTTCAAGAAGGTTTTCAGTTGTTTTAACTCCGGCTGCCTGCAACTTTGCTGCATAAGCTTCACCTATACCTTCTACATCAATAATCTTGTATCCCATAGTTTTCAGGAATTAAGTGGTTAATAAAATATGGTTAATTGGTGGTTTAGTTGTTTAGTTATTTAGTTGTTTAGGGGGATGGGAACTTGGGCATTGCTGCTCGTCTCATACCTCGCCTAACGATTTCAGAACAAGCCTTCGACCGACAAGTATCGTTCACCCGTGTCGGGCAAAAGTGTCACGACACAGCCCTCACCGTCATATTGCTCAGCAATTCTCAAAGCAGCCGCAACTGCTGCGCCCGACGAAATGCCCACAAGCAGACCTTCCTCGCGAGCAAGTCTGCGCGTCATTTCATAGGCATCGTCATCGGTGACATTCACCACTTCATCAATGACTGCTGCGTCATACGTCTGTGGAACAAAATTGGCACCAATGCCCTGAATCTTGTGAGCGCCAGCCTTTCCGCCACTCAACACAGTTGACGAAGCGGGTTCGACCGCCACCACCCTAATCTGTGGATTCAGTTCTTTCAGTCGTCGCGCCGTACCACTGACAGTGCCGCCAGTGCCAGCTGTCGCAACAAACACGCCGACCTTGCCCTCGGTGTCGTTCCATATTTCCATTGCAGTAGTGTCATAGTGAGCCTTCGGATTAGAAGGATTGACAAACTGTCCGGCTATGATACTGCCCTCAATTGCCCTGTTGAGTTCCTCGGCTTTCTTGATGGCACCAGCCATGCCTTCTGCCCCAGGAGTCAGGACAATGTCGGCACCATAGGCACCAGCAAGTTTCTGTCGTTCGATGCTCATTGTGTCGGGCATCACCAGAATCATCTTGTACCCTCTTATGGCACTGATCATAGCCAGGCCGACTCCAGTGTTGCCACTCGTCGGTTCGATGATGGTTGCGCCCGGTTTCAGAGTGCCGTCGGCCTCTGCGTCCTTTATCATCTGCAAAGCCACACGGTCTTTCACGCTGCCACCAGGGTTACTGCGTTCCACCTTTGCCAATATACTCTTCACGCCACACTTTGCGGAGACTCGGTTGAGTTCAAGCAAAGGAGTGTTTCCTATCAGTTCTGTCAAATCTTTTGCAATCATAGTTTTCTTCATTTTATGTTGGTGCATACCGTCGGCATGCCTCCGATATACACATTTAATATATATTTGTGGGCAAAGATAATAATAAATTCATAATTCATAAGTAATTATTCATTATTATTTGCTACCTTTACCCACAAATTCTAACTTTAAGGTTATAAACCATTATGAATAAGTTCAACATTACTGCCATCGGGCGTGCTCTGACGATCGGAGCAATCAGCATCTTTTCAGCCATCAGTTCAAACATTTATGCACAGGACAACGACATCAGCAACTATGTCACCGCCATGCGGGGCTTCTACTTATGGCGATGCGGAATGGCGGTACAGACCGACTACAACGGCAACCACTATGCGACAGAGGCCTGCCACACCGACGATGGTTACACCGACTACATAATCCCTACTCTCACAGCAGGCACCACCATTGCCAAGCACATTGACGGCACCGGAGGCTGGCACGATGCAGGCGACTATGGCAAATACACGGTCAATGCAGGCATCACCGTCGGCACGCTGTTCTATGCTTGGCAGCATTTCGGTGACAAACTCCGCAACATATCGCTCAACTTGCCAGAGACTGCACCCGGCTTTCCTGACTTTCTGAAAGAACTGAAATGGGAGACTGACTTCATACTGAAAATGCAGTATCCTGATGGTTCAGGCCGTGTATCACACAAGTTGACACGCAAGGCATTTTCCGATTTCATCATGCCACAGTTTGACAAGGAACCACGCTACTTCACAGAATGGAGTTCGGCAGCAACAGCCGACTTCGTGGCAATGATGGCCATGTCGGCACGCTACTTCAAGCCTTACGACAAAGCTTATGCAAAACGGTGCCTCAATGCAGCAAAGGTCAGCTGGAACTATCTCGTGGCTCACCCAGAAAACAAGAATTTCGTACAAGGCGATTTCTCCACCGGCGCATACGGCACAACTGATGAGGACGACCGGCTCTGGGCTGCCGCAGAACTGTGGGAGGCCACAGGCGACAAGACTGTCCTGACTTATCTCGAAAAGCGAATCAGCGACATGTCGGCCTCAATCAAGGAGGGTGAAAAGAATACGGGCAACGGTGGCATGAACTTTTTCTTCCGCCGCAGGCCTCAGTCGCTCATCAGCAGTGACTGGGATTGGGGAAGTGTCACCAACCTCGGTATGTGGACATACGCACTCAGCAGCAAGAAAGGCAGAAACGCAGCCATTGTCGATGAAGTGAGACAAGCCATACTGAAAGACGCACAATCCATTGCCGACCAAGTCAACAAGGACGAATACGGTTGTCCTATTACCTCGTTCTACTGGGGATGCAACGGCACAGCCGCCCGTCTTGCAGTCAACCTGCATGTGGCAGAACTGATTGAGCCACAGAAGTCATACAAGAACTGCATCCGACGCATCAGCCAATGGATTCTCGGCAACAACTACTACCACCGTTCATTCGTCACGGGTCTGGGAATCAATCCTCCGATGCACCCACACGACCGACGCAGCGGAGCCGATGGCATCGATGCTCCATGGCCTGGCTACCTTGTTGGCGGTGGTCACACTGCAACCGACTGGGTTGACGACCAGGAAGACTATTCACGCAACGAGATTGCCATCAACTGGCAGGCAGGACTTGTGTATCTGCTCGCTGCGGTTCTTTAACCCAACATTTTGCTCACCACTGTTACATATATACATCAATAAATGAATATGAGACAAACTGGCACACTTCTGATTCTGCTTTCAACATTGTGTATCGGTTTAAGCGCACAGACACTGACGCTTGAACCACTGAAACGTGTCAAGTTGCGCCAGTTCGGCATTCCGTCGGGCCAGTATTCAGGCATCGCACGCATCAACGACTCCACCTTCGCCGTGGTTCACGACAAGTCCGATAACATATTCATGTTCAAAACAGCTGCCGACTTCCGTCACATCAGTTGCAGCACCACTCCATCATCACTTCGCAACCGCGACCCAGAGGGCATTGCCTACCTGCCGGCTGCCAACACGCTGTTTGTTTCGGGCGAAGCCGACCAACGCATCATCGAATACACACTCAACGGCACCGCAACCGGGCGAGAACTCTCTGTGCCACCGTCATTCGGTCCTGCAAACCGACGCTCCAACGCAGGATTTGAGCCGCTGACATATAATGCCACCACCAACCGATTCTGGACCACAACCGAGCAAGGACTCATGGACGATGACATCAGCGAGGTCCGTATGCAGAGTTTTGACGGCACGACACTCCTACCCACCACTCAATACACATATCGCATTGATGCTCCGTCAGTTCAGTTTGCCGATGCCAAAGAACAAGCACAGGCACGCTATGCCTATGGGGTGGCTGGTCTGGCAGCACTCGATGACGGTTCACTCATTGTGCTTGAACGCGAACTTCTTGTCAAGAAGAAACCGCTCGGCAGCTGGTGCAAGGTGCGCCTATACCACTTTTCGCCTGAAAACGGACAAAAGCACTTGCTCGACGAGTTCACCACACATCTGCGACTCACCAAACTCGACTTCGCCAACTATGAGGGCATCTGCCTCGGCCCTACCCTACCCGATGGTTCACCATCAATTCTGCTCATCAACGACTCACAGGACGGTGCCGGCAATGCCTTTGCTCACCTACACGAATACATCAAAGTGTATAAGTTGGTCATGCACGATAGCGCCAACCGCTTTACTGCAAAAGAATCCGAAGAACTTATGCGAGCAGTTGACTATCAATTTAATGCATTGCGCAACGATGTAGTGCTGCCAACCGACATCAACGGGAAAAGCATCAGTTGGTCGCTCTCACAGAGCAAGAAGGAGCGCAACTATGTCAGTCTTGAGGACAACACACTTCGTGTCACCCGTATGCCTAAGGGAAAAAGCCAGACGTGCGGGCAACTCACAGCCACAAGCGGAACCACTACCTGCAACTTTCCACTGACCATTGCACCCGATGACGATATGTATGGTTATCTCTATTGCCATATGGCTGGTACATCTGAAAACACGCTGTATGCCATCGGCACCCGTGCCGACCGAGGCGACATATTTCACCCTCTGATTGCCAACCAGCCAATCTACGATGCCGAGCAGATGGCAGCAGTCGAAGGCGGAGTGCGCGATGCCTTCATCTGCCGTGCCCACGATGGCGAAGGTTATCTGATGGTTACGACCGACATGAGCAACCGCAAGTCGCGTGTGTGGTTCAATCACGGCATCGACCTCATGAAGTCGAACGACCTGATTCACTGGACATCCACATCGTTTGACTTCCGCAAGGGAGACAGCATTTTCTCCGACCCTGACAGCAAAGACATCTATGCCGACTGGACAAAGGTCAACCGTGTGTGGGCACCACAAATCATCTGGAACCCCGACTACAACAATGGCAATGGTGGTTACCTCATCTACTACTCCATGCTCAGCACAAACGAAGGCGACACCTACGACCGCATATTCTATTCGTATGCCGATAAAGACTTCAACACACTGACCAAACCACAGTTACTGCACGACCACGGTATCTCAGTGATTGACTGTCACATCGACTGGAACGACTGCGACCGCCAGTATCATGTCTTCTATAAAAAAGAAGGAGCGCCCGGCATCGACCGTGGAGTTCACGAAGCAGTATTCGACAGGTTGCACTCTGACAATTGGCGCGACATAATTCACATCACCAACGAAGGCAAGGAACAGGTGGAGGGTCCAAGTGCTTTCAGGCTTATCAACGAAAACCGATGGAAAGTGGCATACATCCGCTATTCAGGCGGAAAGGCATACAAGGTGTGCAACGCCAATGCCACCGAGACCGACATTGACAAGGGTGTGGTCATCGGCACCGATGTCAATCCACAGCATGGGTCGTTTATGACCATCACCCACGATGAATACGAACTGCTTCAACTTTGGAGCGACCTCACCATGAAAGCACAGGCACTCGAAGCAGAAGGCAAGACGGCACAGGCCGACCATCTGCGGCAGGTACTTGCCACCACATACCGCAAGGATGCTGTACACAAGTTGCTGAAACTCTATCGAAAGGAATGGAGACAAGCAGCCGAATAACACTATTCTGCCACATAACCATAAAATCGTCTGCATAAGATTGAAGCTTAACATGCATAGGATAGAGCCTTAACATGCACAGGTTCGACCCCTAACATGCACAGGTTAGAGCCTTAACATGCATAGGTTAGACCCCTAACATGCATACAACAGAAACTAAAAATGCATACGATTGCCACATAGCACACACAAGATTGAGTATTTGCAAAAGCGTATGAATGTACAATCGCCACTATTTTCACACTTTTGCACAGGTTTCGCCCATTCTCTTCACTTTTTTTCGTAACTTTGCACCCAAATATATCAATATTATTATGGTGTCAGTTTCCAATCTATTAGCAAACACAGACAAAACACTGTTCAGTTTTGAAGTCCTACCGCCATTACGAGGCAAAAGCATTGACCAGATTTATCAGACCATCGACCGTCTGATGCCGTTCAACCCTGCGTTCATCGAAGTGACTACCCACCGCAGCGACTTCACATACCGTGAGGTGGAACCAGGCCGCTATCAGCGCGTCGAAGAACGACTGCGCCCAGGCACAGTTGCCGTGGCATACGCCATCAAGCAGAAGTACAATCTGCCAGTGGTGCCTCACATCATTTGCAGTGGATATTCGCGTCAGGAAACTGAATACGAACTGATTGACCTTGCATTTCTCGATTTGCTCGACCTACTTGTGCTGAGAGGCGACAAGTCGAAGCAGGATTCGCGGTTCATTCCGAAAGACGGTGGTTACCGCTATGCCAGCGAATTGTGCGGACAGGTCAACGAGTTTAATGAAGGCAAGTTGCTCTATGGCGACCGCCACGACATGCTGCCACAACGCTGTTTCAGTTACGGAGTGGCAGGTTATCCCGAGAAGCACGACGAAGCAATGAGTCTGAAAGCCGACATCGAGGCCCTGAAACAGAAAGTCGATATGGGAGCAGGCTACATCGTCACCCAGATGGTGTTCGACAACGAAAAGTTTTTCCGCTTCATCGACCGCTGCCGTGCCGCCGGCATCAATGTGCCAATCATTCCAGGACTGAAACCTCTGAGCACGCTCAATCACTGCACCATGTTGCCTCGCACCTTCCACATCGACTTCCCCGACCAACTCGTCAAGCAGTTGCAGAACTGCACTTCAAACGACGATGTACGCAAGGTCGGCATCGAATGGGCATCACGCCAGTGCGAAGAACTCATCAGTGCCGGTGTCCCTTCACTCCATTTCTACACAATGAATGCCGCACCATCCATCGAAGCAATCATGAAGAATGTAAGAGGATAAGGAAAATGTAGAGCACACAGTAAATCATTCATTTCATTCAAACAATATGACAAGACCAGCAGCAACAGCAGCATCTGCCCAGACCAACCAACGCCCCAACAGCCAAACGGCATCCATCCGTGAAGCATTAGGACAAGGGCGTCGCCTACTGCTTGACGGAGCAATGGGTACAATGATTCTTGAACGCCACCTGACAGAAGACGACTTCCGTGGCAGCATGTTCAAGAACCACCCCATACAGTTGAAAGGCAACAACGATGTGCTGTCGCTGACATGTCCGGATGTCGTCAGCAGCATTCATCGGATGTACCTCGAAGCCGGTGCCGACATCATCACCACCAACACATTCTCCTCACAGGTAATATCACAGACTGAATATCAACTGACCGAGTGCATCAAGGATCTGAACCGTCAGGGTGCACTGCTTGCACTGGCAGAAGCCCGACGCATGAGTGAACTGACTCCCGCAAAGCCACGCTTCGTGCTGGGCGATGTCGGACCATCAAGCCAAATGCTGTCGATGGGTGCCGACCTTGCCGACGCATCGTCGCGTGCAGTGGGATTCGACGAACTGGAACTGGCATTCTATGAACAGATAAGTACACTTGTGGAAACTGGTGTCGATGGTATCTTGCTCGAGACCTTCTTCGACACTCTCAACATGAAAGCCGCCATCTCGGCATATATCAGAGCCACACAGACCATCGACCGCGACATTCCACTGTTCCTGTCGGGCACCGTCTCTGACAACTCTGGCCGTCTGCTCAGCGGACAGACCATCGAGGCATTCGTCGCATCAGTGGCATATGCCCACCCACTTGCCATCGGCATGAACTGCGGACTGGGAGCAAACGCCATGATTCCACTCATTCGCAGAATGAAAGAGGCGGTAAACAATGTATTTGCCAGCACCCCATCATGCCTTCGTCCCCACATCTCATGCCATCCAAATGCAGGTCTGCCCAATCAGTTTGGTACTTACGACGACACCCCTGACGAGATGGTCAGCCAGATGCGTCCACTCATCGACGAACAACTTGCCGACATCATCGGTGGATGCTGTGGCACCACACCGGCACACATCAAGGCGATGAACGACCAGTTGTTAGGCAAGGTGAATGGCACAACAGCAGAACAACAAGACATAACAGCATCCCAACCGAGCACCTTCACAGTGTCAGGGCAGGAAGCATTCACCTATACCGCTAACGATTTTATCGTCGTAGGCGAACGATGCAATGTGGCAGGTTCACGCAAGTTCCTGCGACTCATCAACGAAAAACAATACGAAGAGGCACTCGACATTGCCCGTGCCCAGATTGAAAAGGGGGCAATGGTCATCGACATCAACATGGACGACGGACTGCTCGATGCCAAGACCGAGATGCACACATTCCTCAGTCTCATTGCAGCCGACCCTTCAATAAGCCGCGTGCCGGTCATGGTCGATTCCAGTCGTTTCGAAGTCATCGAAGAAGGTCTGAAATGCTGCCAGGGCAAATGCATAGTCAACTCCATATCACTGAAACAAGGCGAGGCTGAATTTCTGCGTCAGGCCCACATCGTCAAGCGACTGGGTGCAGCAGTCATCGTCATGTGCTTCGATGAAGAAGGTCAGGCTACCGACTACGACCGCCGCATCAGCATCAGTCAGCGAGCATTCAGATTGCTCACCGAGCAGGTGGGATTTGCACCCTCAGACATCATCTTCGACCCAAATGTGCTGACCATAGCAACTGGAATGGCAGAACATGCCAACTATGCACGCGACTTCATCCGTGCCACCGACTGGATAACACACAACCTGAAAGGGGCGCGTGTCAGCGGAGGACTGTCCAACCTGTCGTTTGCATTCCGTGGCAACAACTATCTGCGCGAAGCTATGCACTCCGTGTTCCTCCACCACGCCAAGGCAGCAGGCATGGGCATGGCTATCATGAACCCTGGCACCGCTGTCCGTTACGAAGACATCGACCCAGCACTACGTGACGCCCTCACTGCCACCATCCTCAACGAAAATGCGCCACTGCCCGAATCGCTGATTGAGATGGCACAGGCACTTACTGCCACAGCCACACCACAAAAGGGGAAAGAGGCACAGACCGTCGCTGCTGCCGACACACCATTGTCTGCCAGCGAACAAAACTATGCATCCATCCGTTCAGCACTCATAAAAGGAACATCCACAGGACTCGAATCTGCCATCATGTACTTCATCAACGAGGGACAGACTCCGCTCGACATCATTGGTGGTCCACTGATGGAGGGCATGACCGAAGTAGGACGCCTTTTCAGTGAAGGCAAGATGTTCCTGCCGCAGGTGGTGAAGACTGCACGCACCATGAAGCAGGCAGTCGATATTCTCAATCCATATATGCAGTCGTCAACCAGCCAGGCTGACGGTGCAGGCAACCAGCACACCATTGTCATCGCCACAGTCAAAGGCGATGTCCACGACATTGGAAAGAACATTGTCGGAGTGGTGCTCGCCTGCAACGGTTTCAAGGTCATCGACCTGGGCGAGATGGTTCCAGCCGACCGCATCATCGAAGAAGCCATCAGCAGCAAGGCCGACATTGTCTGTCTTTCAGGTCTCATCACTCCGAGTCTCGACGAGATGTGCAATGTGGCAAAGGCAATGCAAGAGGCAGGACTCACCATCCCACTCTTCGTGGGTGGCGCAACCACATCGGCAGTCCACACAGCAGTGAAGATTGCCCCACTCTATTCCGGCGGAGTGTTCCATCTCAAAGACGCATCACAGGACCCAGTCCTCGCCATGCAGTTACTCGACCCTACACAGCACGACGCAGTGCTGCAACAGAACCGCGACAACCAGCAACGCATCCGTCTGGCTCACGAAAAGAAGCAACAACAGGCAGAACGCATCATGCTGTCTGCTGACAAATATAAACCAACAGACTCTGACTCTCAACCGACTGACACTGTTGCCCCTGAATATCCATCTCGTCTGATACCACCGGCACAGGAGTTCGTGTCAGTAGAACAATTGGTGCCATACATCGACTGGCTCTACTTCTACTGGGCATGGCGTGTGAAGGAGGACTCTGACGAAGGACGCCTATTGCGCAAGGATGCCGAGCAGATGCTTGCCGACATGGCAAAGAACACGGACTTCGGTGTGAATGTTTTGCAGACATTCTACCATGCAAGAAATGTAGATGGGACAGGCATTGAATTCCGACTAAACGAGGCTTCGTGCCATTGCTGCAACCAGTGTGTCACCTTGTCCACTCCACGCCAGAACTCATGCCGTGCCGATGGCAGTCAGCGCACCAGTCCTCTGTCGCTGTGCGACTTCGTTCCTGCCACCGACGGACAAGTGGGTGCATTTGCCTGCACAGTCAGTCCAGCATTCGTCAACCGACTCGAGCAACTGAAAGCCGACCGCTCCGACGACTATGCCATGCTGCTCATGCACACCCTTGGCGACCGACTCGTCGAAGCAGCAGCAACTCGCATAAGTAACCTGCTCGACGAACAATACCAGTGGCGTGGCATCCGTCCAGCCGTCGGCTACCCATCACTGCCCGACCAGCGTGCCATATTCCAGTTGTCACGGTTGCTCGACTTCGACAGCATAGGCATCAAGTTGACCGAAAACGGAGCCATGTATCCACAGTCGAGTGTCTGCGGACTGCTTATTTCACACCCACAGGCACGATATTTCAGTATTGAATAATCTGTATTGATTTATATACCACGCTGCGCAACATCACTGACTGCATATCACCGGCTGCACATCACTGGCTGCATATCACTGGCAAAACAACAACAGCAGCAAAACAAAAAAGCGGAGTTCTACGCTTGTCATCCTCCGCTAATATAAATTAAAACATAAAGAGCACATGAAAACAATTGTCAGGTATTTACATACCTTATCTTCATTTATGTCACTGCCGAAAGGCTATTCTCCGATGGCATTTGCCATATTTGTCCTTTCGGTGGTGTCAATGAACCTCCTTGCCAACAAAGAACTGTTTCACACCTCGTGGATTGCCCTCGACTGCGGCTTTGCCCTGTCGTGGATTCCCTTTCTCATCATGGACAGCACATGCAAGGTGTATGGTGGAAGGGCTGCTGCACGCATTTCCGTCCTTGCCCTTGCAATCAATCTCATCACTTTCTTTGTGTTCAAGCTTATTGCCATGACCCCAGGCGCATGGGGCGAATACTACGCCACAGGGCTTGACACCGTGAACGCCTCGCTCAACAACACTATCGGCGGCTCGTCGTGGATAGTGCTCGGTTCTGCATTTGCCATGTTTGTGTCATCGGTGGTCAATTCCGTGGTCAATGTGTCGGTGGCACGGCTGCTCCGTCACCGTCCCGACGGCTACGGAACATTTGCCGTCCGCAGTTTCACCTCAACTGCCATTGCCCAGTTTGTCGATAACCTCGTCTTTGCACTGATAGTCAGCATCCCGCTCTTCGGTTGGAACATGACACAGGCACTCACATGCTCAATCACCGCAGCCCTTTTCGAACTCTTGCTCGAAGTCTGCTTCTCGGGAGTCGGATACAGAATGACGAAAAAGTGGACAAGGAGCAATGAAGGTAGGTTCTAAAAATTCATTTCTGACGATTTTGTGATTTGTTTCGAGCAGATTGCTGTTTAATAGCATGCGTTATCGCATAATCCCAAATCGTTCATTAGCGTTATAATGATAATAGACTATATTTTTGAACAGATGTATTGTCGATTTGAGGGCGCAATGGGGTTCCATTGTAACTGAAAAGCGACAAGACAGATGACAAAAAGAAGGCTTGTTAGCG
>JAGHSZ010000146.1 GCA_018065565.1 Candidatus Colivivens caballi | reverse complement strand
TCGGGAATCCGGTTGAAGCCGATGCTCTCATAGATCTGGTTGAGCAGCAGCTGGGTGCCGTTTATCAACACGCTGTCGATGTTGCCAAGGAAACGCTCTGTTTCCTCAACTTCCTTTCCTTTACGGTCATCGAAGTCAAGTTCCTGCTGACCACCAAATGAACTTATCCAAGCGGCGGCCTTTTCACACAATGAATCTATCTCCTCTTCGGATGTCGAGGATCCAAATGACTTTAGTTCCTTATATTTGCCATTCGCTTTGCTGACAACTACAACACTTGTTGAGCCAGAACGATTATGTTTTTTGCGTATGTACATGGTGCAAAGGTACACATTTTTTCGTTTGCGCCACCCAGCGCCACCCAATTATTTTGCATAACCCACTGATTTTCATTTTGCGCTACATGATGGCGCAAAAAAGTGATGAAGTCAGGTGGTGTTGGCATGAAATGTAACATAATATTAAATAATAGTTACACAACATCCGTCATTATTGGTCTAATCTTCGTATATTTGCACTCGAAATCAACTAAAAACTAACTGAGTATGAATAATCGATTTACCATGCTTGTTATGGCTGCCATGGTTGCAACTGCCATTACAGCGAAAGACCATCTCGGTCTGACTTCTGAAAAACTCGGTGCAGGCCGCTTTACACTTATCAGCAACGGCGTGCCTGCGCAGGTCGTTTACGACAAGTCCGACAACAAAGGTGTGCAGATTGCTGCCGAAAACCTTAAGGCTGACTTTTTGCGTGTCGCCAAATTGAATAAACGCAATGTACCAGCCACATCAGCATCACGAATCATCGTCGGTACTTACACGTCGCCTTCTGTCAAGAAACTTCTCACAAGTGCCCAGATAAAGGAACTCCAGGGCAAGACCGAGAAATATCTTATGGTAGTGCCAAAGGGCAAGAAGGACCTCGTCATTGCCGGTAGTGACCGCCGCGGAGCCATCTACGGCATCTACGAACTGTCAGAGCAACTTGGAGTATCGCCTTGGTACGACTGGGCTGATGTTCCTGCCGAACAGCACGCTAACCTTTCCATCAAACCAGGTACTTACACCGCAGGCGAACCAGCAGTACGCTACCGTGGTATCTTCATCAACGACGAGGCACCATGTCTCACATCATGGGTGAAGAACACCTACGGCACCGACTACGGCGACCACCGATTCTATTCACGTGTATTCGAACTTATCCTGCGTCTGCGTGGCAACTTCCTCTGGCCAGCCATGTGGGGATGGGCATTCTATGCCGACGACCCTGTCAACAGCCAGACTGCCAACGATATGGGCATCATCATGGGAACCAGCCACCACGAACCGATGGCTCGTAACCACCAGGAATATGCACGCAACCGTCAGCAGTGGGGTGCATGGGACTATGTGACAAACAAGGACAACCTCGACCGTTTCTTCCGTGAAGGCATGGAGCGTGCCAAGGGTACCGAAGACCTCATCACCATCGGTATGCGTGGTGACGGCGACACTGCAATGGGTGGCACCGAAGGACACGATGACGAGAACGACGGCAGCGGCGACAAGCGCGTCATGGACATCTTGAAGTCGGTCATCGACAATCAGCGCCAGATCATCAGTGATGTGACAGGCCGTCCAGCCGAAGAACGACCACAGGTGTGGGCATTATATAAAGAGGTGCAGAAGTACTACGACAAGGGTCTCCGTGTGCCTGACGATGTGACCATCCTGCTCAGCGATGACAACTGGGGCGACATCCGCAGTCTGCCAACTGCCGAGGAACAGAAACGCAAGGGTGGCTGGGGAATCTACTACCATGTTGACTATGTAGGTGCTCCACGCAACACCAAGTGGCTTAATGTCACACCGATTGCCAATATGTGGGAACAGCTCCAACTGACCTACGACTATGGAGTCAACAAACTCTGGGTGCTCAATGTCGGCGACATCAAACCAATGGAATATCCTATCACCCTGTTCCTCGACATGGCATGGAATCCAAAGTCGCTCACCATCGACAATCTGCTCGACCACACTCACCGCTTCTTTGCACAGCAGTTTGGCGAGAAGGAGGCAACCGAGGCTGCACGCATCATGAACCTTTATAGCTGGTACAACGGCCGCATCACTCCTGAAATGCTCGATGCACGCACATATAACTATGAGACAGGTGAATGGCGACAGGTGAAAGACGAATACGACCGTCTGGCTGCCGATGCACAGCGACAGTACAACTCGCTTCCACAAAATGCACGCGACGCTTATTATCAACTCCTTCTCTATCCAACAAAGGCAATGGCGAATGTCTATGACATGTACTATGCAGCTGCCGCTGGCAACCAGGCAGAAGTTGACCGTTGCTTTGCTCTCGACCAGCAGTACATGGATGAGTACAACCACACAATGGCAGGCGGCAAGTGGAACGGCATGATGACCCAGAACCACATCGGTTACCGCAGTTGGCAGGAGCCACGCCAGCAGGTTGCACCTCGTGCCATTGACCCTAACGCACCAGCACCGGCATTTGGCGGTCAGCGACATGGCGTCACTCCTAACGGCACAGGCGACAAGTCGCAGTATGTGGTCATCGAGGCTGAGAACTACAAGTCGGTCAAGCCTGCTGCTGGCACACAGTGGAAGGTCATCCCTTACATGGGCCGTACAAAGTCGGGCGTAGCACTTTTCCCATACACTGCCGATCCAAAGGGTGCCGAACTCCGTTACGAGTTCGATGGTCAGCCTACTGCAAAGGAAGCCACAGTATATATCATCACCAAGTCGAGCCTTGCATTCAAGAACAAGGGTGGACACTGTTTCACCATCGGACTTGATGGTGGTGCTGCTCCCCAGACCGTCAACATCAACCGTGACCTCAACGAAGACCATCCTTACGACAAACTCTATCCTGCTGTGGCAAGCCGAATCATCGAGAGCAAGGTGACTATGAATGTGGGTACTGGCAAGCAGACTCTTGTCATCCGTCCACAGGATCCGGGCATCGTGTTCGAGAAGATTCTCATAGACTTCGGTGGATGGAAGCGAACATATCTTTATCAGTAGATTGGTAAACTCACGGTTTCGCAAGCTCAACTTGTACGAACGACGAAAGACGCATCGGGACTTCGTCCCTACGAATTGATATTTCGCGAAGCTCAATATCTACAAAGGTGTCTTGTAGATTCTTATAGTAAAATGTCCCTGCACCGTAAGAGAGGGTGCAGGGACATTTTGTTGATAGCCATAGCACTTTTACAGCGCTTTTACAGCGGCAATAATCCCAAATCGGTCATTAGGCTGTTACGCGCTGACAAGCCTTCTTTTCGTCATCTGTAATGTCGCTTCTCGGTTACAATGGAACCCCATTGCGCCCTC
>JAGHSZ010000108.1 GCA_018065565.1 Candidatus Colivivens caballi | reverse complement strand
TCATTAGCGTTATGATGATAACAGACTTAGTTTTTGAACAGATGTATTGCCGATTTTGAGGGCGCAATGGGGTTCCATTGTAACCGAGAAGCGACATTACAGATGACGAAAAGAAGGCTTGTCAGCGCGTAACAGCCTAATGACCGATTTGGGATAATACACCAAGGGTGAACCTCACTCTTCCACTTCCTCGAATACGAATGGCTGTGGTATATCTATCTGGTCGTCAGGCGAAGGTGTGTTTGTCGTTTCGAAGTCCAACTTGCTCATGCCGATTTTCTTCTGGTCAGCATCGTATATCATTGCCTTGACCGTGTACTTGTTTCCAGGAGAGAGATGAAGGATTTTCAGGAATCGTTCCTTTGAATACTTCTCGCTGAATGTGTTGCCGATTTGCAGCTGATATGCCACCGATTTGTTTGGAGTGTACGAACATCTAATGGTGGCGGTATTGTTTGTCACCATGAATACTCCTAAAACGACTTCATTTTGTTCTGGGATGTCATCATCACTGCACGCTGTAAACATCACTGCACCCATAAGGAGTGCAAGCGAAATCTTGAATAAATTTTTCATAAGCTTTTAGTTTTTAAGTTATATTTTATTGTCTCTAATCTTTTCACTCTTCACTTTTCATCTTTTTACGAATTCAATGACAGGAGTGTCGGGCAGTTTTATGAGGAAGAGCCTCTTGTCGGAATTCCCCACTGTGTACAGCCCCTTGAAGTCGTAGCCGATGGTCATGTCCACCATTGAATGGGAGTTCTTTTGTCCGAAGTAGTAGAGGTAGCTGGCGCCAGGGATGTCGCTGTCGTTGATGAAACGGAGCGAATGTAGATTGGCTGCGGCAGGACTTGTCACATAAGGGCTCCGATCCCAGTCGAATGCGTCGGGACGGAATCCCCGGCTCTCCATGTCGCCGATGTCGAGGCATGTCTTGCCCGTGAGGTCTGACCATATCTCGAACTTGAATTCAGTAGGTTTGTTCTCATAGAATATCTCGCCGCTGTCGTCGAGTGCCGACATCCAGAAACGCGGAGTTTTTGTTGTTGACTGCATGAGGACATTTCCCGCCTTGTCGATGACCCGCTGGTTCTCCATCTCTATCGTTGCGACGCACTTGCCGCCCACGAAGTCAGTCATCCGTGAATAGGCAGAGCAGTCGAGCGGCTGCTTTACTCCCGATGTGTTTATCAGGTAGCGGCTGCCGCTGAAACGGTCGTCCTTCACGAATGCCACATTGTCGGAGAAGTTGCCTGCCTGGGCATACTTGGCAGGAATCACAATCTTGCCTGCTGCGTCCATGTATCCGTATCTCATCTTCTGGTCATCGTAGAACAGGCGTCGTCCGCAGTACAGACGGCCTATCTTGGTAATTCTGCCAGTATATACCACCTTGCCGCTGTGGTCGATAAGCACATCCTTCGCGTATTCTATGTTTGCCACGGCAAGTCCGTCAGTGAACGGTCCCACATTTCTGTAAGTCAGCATTTTCAGAGTGCCGTCGTCCTTCAAGATACCGTATTTGCCGTCTTTGCGCACTATGCAGTAGCCATCTTCGAAGACACTTTCGAAATCGTCGAACACGACATTGCTCACCGTCTCACCGTTCATCCTGTAATATGTGAGTTTACCCCCGGCACGGATGGCAAAATGCTCACCGCCCATGTTGCACACATCTGTCACATCGAAATCGGGTGAGACAGTTATGGTGTAAAGCGGATTTTCGAGATACTTCGTCTGTGCCTTTACTGAGGGAGTAACGGCAGCAGGGGTGCTGGTGCGTGTCTCCTCACTTTTGCTTTCCTTCTTGACAGGTTTGTCGCCGTTGACGGTCTCAGTGATAGTCTTTGCTGCCTTTGCCAACTTGCCCAACAGTCCCTGGGCTGGTACTGATGCCGTGAAAGTGAGCATCAGAAGAGTCGTTAAAAAGATTTTCTTCATATGTATTGTTTTTAGGGGGCTGTTTATAGGTGATTGCTGTGCGATTACATTCCGTTCACTCTGCAAAGCTAATAAATCTTTGTCATATAACCAACGAATAATGTGATTTTTTGCTTAAACCCAAATCGTCCATTAGACTGTTACACGCTAACAAGCCTTCTTTTTGTCATCTGTCTTGTCGCTTTTCAGTTACAATGGAACCCCATTGCGTCCTC